>JAAYLK010000025.1 GCA_012521895.1 Clostridiales bacterium | reverse complement strand
GAAGACAGCAGCGCGGAAATATTTTTGCGGCCGGAGACGGCGCAGGGGATTTTCGTGAATTTCAAAAATGTGCTGCGCACGACGAGAAAGCGCATGCCCATGGGTATCGGCCAGATTGGGAAATCGTTCCGCAACGAGATCACGCCGGGCAATTTCACCTTCCGCACGCGCGAGTTTGAGCAGATGGAGCTGGAGTTTTTCTGCAAGCCGGGCACCGACATGGAGTGGTTCAACTACTGGCGCGCCTTCTGCCGCGACTGGCTGCTGTCCCTGGGCATCAAGGAAGAAAACCTGCGCCTGAGGGACCACAAAGCCGAGGAACTGTCACACTATTCCGTGGCGACGACCGACTTTGAGTTCCTCTTCCCCTTTGGCTGGGGCGAGCTGTGGGGCATCGCCGACCGCACCGATTTTGACTTGAAGCAGCACCAGGAGCACAGCGGGGAGAACATGGAATACATCGACCCCGTCACCAACGAGCGCTTCATCCCCTACGTGGTGGAGCCCTCCCTGGGCGCTGACCGCGTGGCCCTGGCCTTCCTGTGCAACGCCTATGAGGAAGAGGCGCTGGAGGACGGCGACACCCGCGTGGTGCTGCGGCTTCACCCGGCGCTGGCGCCCTACAAGGTGGCCGTGCTGCCGCTGCAAAAAAACAAGCTGGGCGACAAGGCCCGTGAGATTCACAAGGAACTGTCCAAACATTTCATGGCCGACTACGACGAGTCCGGCTCCATCGGCAAGCGCTACCGCCGCGCGGACGAAGCCGGCACGCCCTTTTGCGTCACGGTGGACTTTGACACCCTGGAAGACGGCACCGTCACCGTGCGCGACCGCGACAGCATGACCCAGGACCGGGTGCACCTGGACGCCTTGAAAGCCTACCTGGAAGAAAAAATCGCTTTCTGATCCGGGCAGCGCCCGTTTTGAAAGGAGCCTGAGCATGTCCAATTACCCAAGCAAGCAACCGCGCAAACGCAGAGCCGACCGGCACAACGGCAGGGCTGACAGCCCCGCCACACCCCAGCAAGCCCCCCTGCGCGCGGGCTTTCCCGCTGAGGAAACCGCGCCCCTGCCCCTGGGCGGCTATGACGCCAGCCGGCAGCCCCAGCAGCGCCCCGTGCCCAATGTCTACGAGGAAAGCTCCTATCACCCGCCCAGGCGGGACCCGCTGCCCCCCAGCCCCGCTACCTATGACGATTATTACGATGATGAATACCTGCCGCCGCGCCGCTGGCCCCTGGTGCTGCTGTCCATCCTGGTGTTGGCAGCGCTGCTGCTGACGGTGTCTTATTTCTTTATTCCAAAGGACGCCAAGGGCATCATGGGCACGGCCAAAAAGGCCTCCAGCACCGTTATTGACGGCGGCCTGTCCCTGCTGGGGCTTAAAAAGAGCGAGCCGCCCCGCCTGATCAAGTTTGACACGCCTGAGAGCCTGGTGCAGACCGGCGTCAAGACCGTGTTCACCTTCACCGCGGACAAGGCCATTGACGGCATCCGCATCCTGGATGAAGTGGGCAGCGAGATCAAGGGCGTGGCGGAAGCCGTGGACGCGCCCAACAACACCACCTGGACCCTGACCGCCATTCTGGACAAGCCCGCCACCACCACCCTGTCCGCGGGCATCCTGGTGGACAACACCTGGTACCAGACAGACAAAACCGTGCTGCTGACCGTCGCCGAGCCCACCGCCACCCCGGTGCCGCTGACGCCTACACCAACCCTTGCGCCCACCCCGACCCTGGCGCCGGCGCCGGAAGCCACCGAACAAGCGTTGGCGCAAGTCCCGCTTGTCACTGCCGCACCGGAATTCTTGATCACCCCCACCCCCTCCCTGCTTGAAAACCTGCTGCCGGTGTTCACATCTGTGCCCGGCACCGCGCAGGACGCGCCGGAGTTCCCCCCGGAAGAGATTCCCGCTGACATGCTGGCGGACCCCGGCCTGGATGAGATTCCAGACGACATGCTGGCGGAAGACAGCGGCAGCGACTGGCTCAGCGACGTGATGGCCGCCAACCAGGCTGCCGAGCAGGAGCCCGTGGTTACCACGGAGCCGGTCACCCCGGTGCCGGCCACCGCCACCCCGGCGCCCACCGCCTCGCCCATGCCGGCCCTGACCCTGGCCGCCGCGGGCAGCCAGAGCCCGGAGGAGTTCCGCCAGACTGAAAGCGCTTACCTGGGCAGCCGCAAGCAGGACAACTACCAGCGCACCACGCCCATCAACTTCCAGGGCGGTGACTTGTACACCTACTACCCCGGCGGCGTGTTTGCCTTCCGCGGTGACGGCATGCGCCAAAACGCTGCCTTTGGTACGGCGGACATGCCCCTTGAGCAATTGAGCATCCACTGGCAGACCGACCTGGGCAGCCTGCGCACAGACAGCGGCACCCTCTACGGCCTGGGTTGGACCGGCCAGCCGGCCATCGTCAAATGGTCTGCCGAGGTGCGCGGGGCGATGAACCTGTCAGAAGAAAAAAAGAGCGTCGTGGCGCTAAAGGAAGTCATTTTCGCGGCCCAGGACGGCAAGGTCTATTTCCTGGACCTGGCCGACGGCGTGCAGACCCGTGAGCCCATCAACATCGGCTATCCTCTCAAGAGCAGCGTCAGCGTGGACGCCTTTGGCCGCCCCCTGATTGCCTTTGGGCAGGCCATCTCCAAGCTGCCCGGCAAGACCGGGGACATCGGCTTCCACTTTTATAACCTGATTGACCAGAAAGAAGCCCTGTTCATCAACGGCCGCAAGACCAAGAACCAGCTGCAGTACGCCACCAACGGCGCCTTTGACGGCAGCGGCCTGTTTGAACGCAACGCCGACTCCTTTGTCGTGGGCGGCGAGAACGGCCTGCTGTACACGGTCAAGCTGAACACCGTGTTTGATTTCCGCAACCCCACCAGCCTCACCATCGACCCGGAAATCATCTACCTGCGCGGCAAGGCCCGCCAGGATGACAACACCGTCAGCATCGAGTCCTCCCCCGCGATGTACGGCAACTATGCCTTCTACGCGGACAAACAGGGCCTGGTGCGCGCGGTGGACACCACCACCATGAAGACCATCTGGATGAGCGACAACGGCGACAACACAGACGCCACCCCGGCGCTGGAATTGCACGCGGACAACTCGCTGTCGCTGTACACCGGCTCCACCATCCACGCGCGCAACCGCCGCGCGGGCGAAGGCGTGCTGCGGCGCTTGAACGCCCTGAACGGGGAAGAGATCTGGTCGGTGCCCTTCACAGCCAAGTACGACTCCACCGAGCGCTCCGGCCTCAAGGCCAGCCCGCTGGTGGGCCAGCAGAACATCAGCAACCTGGTCATCTTCACCCTCAACATGACCGAGGAAGGCGGCGCCATCATCGCGCTGGACAAGGAAACCGGCGCCCAGGTCTGGAAGGTTCCCCTGGCGGACGGCGCCATCTCCTCCCCTGTCGCGGTGTACAGCCAGGATGGCCGCGCCCGCGTGGTGCAGGCGGACCTCAAGGGCAAGCTCTACCTGATTGACGGCCTAAGCGGCCAGATGCTGTCCACCCTGGATTTGGGCGGCGCTGGGGAAGGCTCGCCCGCGGTGTACAATGACATCCTGGTCATCGGCACCAGCAGCCGCGACAACAACCGCATGTACGGCATCCGCCTGGAATAACGCAAAGGAACAAACGCTTTGGAAAGACGATTTATGCTGGCGCTGGACCAGGGCACAACCTCCTCGCGGGCAATCCTCTTCACCGACGAAGGCCGCCTGAGCGCATCGGCGGCCTTTGAGTTCGCCCAGCACTACCCCCGCCCCGGCTGGGTGGAGCATGAGCCAAAGGACATCCTGGACACCACGGTGCGCGCCATACGCGAGGCGGTGCAAAAGGCGGGCATTTCACCTGCGCAGATTGCCGCCATTGGCATCACCAACCAGCGGGAAACCACTTTGGTCTGGGACCGCTTGACAGGGGAGCCTGTCTATAACGCCATCGTCTGGCAGTGCCGCCGCACCGCAAGCATCATCCAAAAACTGAAGGACCGCGGCATGGCGCCAATGCTTCACCAAAAGACCGGCCTGGTGCCCGACGCCTATTTTTCCGCCTCCAAAATCCGCTGGCTGCTGGATGAAACCAACCTGCAAAAGCGCGCGGAGAACGGCGAGCTGTGCTTTGGCACGGTGGACAGCTACCTGGCCTACCACCTGGTGAAGGGCCGCCCGCACGTCACCGACGCCACCAACGCCTCCCGCACCATGCTGATGAACCTTAAAACCCAGGACTGGGATGAGGAATTGCTGCGGTTGTTCAACATCCCCCGTGCCATGCTGCCGCGCATTGCTGACACAGCGGAAACCATCGGCATGCTGGATGAAGCCTTCCTGGGGACCGAAATCCCGGTGACCGCGCTGGCGGGCGACCAGCACGCCGCACTGTTTGGCCAGGCCTGCTTTGAGCCGGGCGCCGTGAAAAACACCTATGGCACCGGCTGCTTCATGCTGATGAACACGGGCGACAAGCCCATTCAGGACGACAAAGGCCTGCTCACCACCGTGGCGTGGCGCTTAAACGGCAAGCCCACCTACGCCCTGGAGGGCAGCGTCTTCATCGCCGGGGCCGCCATCCAGTGGCTGCGGGACGAGCTGGGCATCATCGACAGCGCGGGCGCGTCTGAGGATCTGGCCGCCCAGGTCAAGGACTCCGGCGGGGTCTACTTCGTGCCCGCCTTCACCGGCCTTGGCGCGCCGCACTGGGACATGTATGCCAGGGGCACGCTGACAGGCCTGTCCCGCGGCACGGGCCGCGCCCACATCGCGCGCGCGGCGCTGGAGGCCATCGCCTACCAGAGCAACGATTTGATGAGGCTGATGGCCAAGTCCCTGGGGCACAAGCCGGTGTCGCTGAAGGTGGACGGCGGGGCCACCGCCAATGACCTGCTGATGCAGCTGCAGGCGGACATCGCCGGCATCAGCGTGCTGCGCCCCCAGGTGCGGGAAACCACGGCCCTGGGCGTTGCCCTGCTGGCCGGCATGGGCGTCGGCCTGTTTGGAACGCCTGAGCAGGCAGCCAAAACCTGGCAATTGGACCGCAGATTCACCCCCGACAGCAACGTGGACCTGCGGCAAAAACGCCTGGGCGGCTGGGAGCGCGCGGTGAAGACCGCCTTGTTTGAAGCCCAGCTGCGCAAGGAGAGCACCTGATGTTTTTAGCGGACAACTGGCGTGATTTTGAGGTGGTGGACACCGGCGACGGCATGAAACTGGAGCGCTGGGGGGATATCATTCTGGCCCGGCCCGACCCCCAGGTCATCTGGCCCAGGATGCAGCCCCGCTCCTGGGAGCAGGCGGACGCCGTCTACACCCGCTCGGGCGAGGGCGGCGGCAGCTGGGCCTTCCACCGCAAGCTGCCCGAAAACTGGCAGGTGACCTACAAGAACCTGCGCTTTCTGGTGCGCCCCACCGGCTTTAAGCACACCGGGCTCTTCCCGGAGCAGGCCGCCAACTGGGACTGGATGACCTCACTCGTTGCAAAGCGCCCGGGGGCAAAAATCCTCAACCTCTTCGCCTACACCGGCGGCGCTACCCTGGCGCTGATTATGGCCGGCGCGCACGTCACCCATGTGGACGCCGCCAAGGGCATGGTGCTGTGGGCCAAGGAGAACTGCCAATTGAACCGCGCCAATGAAACCATGAGCCGCTTCATCATCGAGGACGCCAAGGCCTTTGTGCAGCGCGAGCTGCGCCGGGGCAACACTTATGACGGCATCCTGATGGACCCGCCCAGCTACGGCCGCGGGCCCAACGGCGAGGTCTGGAAGCTGGAAAACGAGCTATTTCCCTTGGCCCAGCTGTGCGCCAAGTTATTAAGCCCCAAGCCCTTGTTTTTCCTAATCAACGGATACACCACCGGCTTTCAGCCGGCGGTGCTGCACAACATCATCCACCGCGCGGTCAGCCCCCTGCATGAGGGCACCATTTCCGCGCAGGAACTGTGCCTGCCCGTCTCCTCCGGGGGCATCCTGCCCGCTGGGGCCAGCGGGCGCTGGCAGGCTAAAGGAGCCGCACTGTGAGTGACATCAGCCAACTGGTCCTGTATGAGGACAACCACATCATCGTCGCCTTGAAGCCCCCCAGGATGCTCTCCCAGGGCGATGAGACGGGCGACCCGGATTTGTTGAGCCTGCTCAAAGGCTATGTGAAGGAAAAGTACAACAAGCCCGGGGAGGCCTACCTGGGCCTGGTACACCGCATGGACCGCCCTGTGGGCGGGCTGCTGGTGTTCGCGCGCACCAGCAAGGCGGCGGCGCGCCTGTCTGAACAAATCAAGAACGACACCCTGGCGCGGGAATATGTGCTGGTGTGTGAAGGCAAAACCCCCGCGCGCTTTACGCTGAAGGACTATCTGGTCAAGGACGCCAAGAACAACATGGTGCGCGTCCTCCCCCAGCACCTGAAGCTGCAGGGCAAGGAAGCCATCCTGCACGGCCAGACCATCGCCTTCACGGACGAAAAAAGCCTGGTGGCCATCCGCTTGCAAACCGGGCGCGCCCATCAGATTCGCGCCCAGATGGCGCACGCCGGCCACCCGCTGCTGGGCGACGCCCGCTACAACCCGGACGGCGCCAAGGGTTTGATTGCCCTGTGGGGCATGCGGCTGTCATTGAACCACCCCATCACCGGCAAGGCGATGGTGTTTGTCTGCGCGCCGGGGAAGATGCCCGGCGGCTACCCGCACTCCACCCATTTTGACGCCTACCAAAGGGACCTGGACACCCTGGAGCGCCTCTGGCCGGACATCGCGCCATAAGCAACGAGTAAGAACGAGGATTCACCATTGAGCAGCCCTGTCACCTTTGAACTGCAACACACTTGCCAGCAGTCCGGCGCGCGCGCCGGCGTTTTGCACACCCCGCACGGGGATGTGCTGACCCCGGTCTACATGCCCGTGGGCACCCAGGCCGTGGTCAAGGCCATGACCTCCCGGGAGATGAAGGAGCTGGGCGCGCCCATCCTGCTGTCCAACACCTATCACTTAAACCTCCGCCCGGGCAGCGAGCTGGTCAGGGAAGCCGGCGGCCTGCACCGCTTCATGGCCTGGGACCGGCCCATCCTGACGGACTCGGGCGGCTTCCAGGTGTTTTCCCTGGCGGAACTGAATAAGATTACCGAAGAAGGCGTCGCCTTCCGCAACCACCTGGATGGCAGCCCCATCATGATGAGCCCGGAATCCTCCATGGACATCCAGGAAAACCTGGGCGCTGACATCGCGATGGCCTTTGACGTATGCTCCCCCTATCCCTGCGAGCATGAGCAGGCCCGCCTTGACATGGAGCGCACCCACCGCTGGGCCAAGCGCTGCAAGGAGGCCCACACCCGGCCTAACCAGGCCCTCTTTGGCATCGTCCAGGGCGCGTTTTATGAGGATTTGCGTGTACAATCCGCGCAGGCCCTGGCACAGATGGATTTCCCGGGCTACGGCATCGGCGGCTTGTCCGTGGGCGAGCCCAAGGACATCATGTACCGGATGCTGGATGTGACCCTCCCGCACATGCCTGTGGACAAGCCACGCTATCTGATGGGCGTGGGCACGCCAGATTGCCTGCTGGAGGGTGTCCTGCGCGGGGTAGACATGTTTGACTGTGTGCTGGCCACCCGCATCGCCAGAAACGGTACTGTGCTGACAAAGCACGGCCGCTTGGTTGTGCGCAACGCCAAGTACAAGGCAGATTTCACCCCGCTGGAAGAAGGCTGCGACTGCCACGCCTGCCAGCACTACACCCGCGCCTACATCCGCCACCTGCTCAACACCGGGGAAATCACCGGCGGGCGGCTGTGCAGCATCCACAACCTGCGCTACTTAACGCGCCTGATGGAAGGCGCGCGCCAGGCCATCCTGGAAGACCGCTTCAATGATTACCGCGAGGAATTTTACGCCCTGTTTGATATGAAGGGCGCGTTCAACCGCGGGGAGGGCGCATGAAGGACACACCGCACCTGAAGGTAGAAAACCTGTCCTACCGCTATGAGCCGGAAGCGCCGCTTGCGCTGGACCGGGTCAGTTTAAGCATCCCCCGGGGCCAGTTTTGCGCTGTTTTGGGGCACAACGGCTCGGGCAAGTCCACCCTGGCCAAATTGCTCAACGGCCTGTACCTGCCAACAGAAGGCAGCGTGTTCATCAGCGGCATGGACACCAGGGACGACAGCAAAATCTGGGACATCCGCCGCACCGCCGGCATGGTCTTCCAAAACCCGGACAACCAGCTGGTGGCCACCCGCGTATATGACGACGTGGCCTTTGGCCTGGAGAACATCGGCGTGCCGACGGAGGAGATGCCCCCGCGCATTGACACCGCTTTGCAGATGACCGGGATGACCGATTTCAAGGAGCGCGCGCCCCACCTGCTGTCTGGCGGGCAAAAGCAGCGCGTGGCCATCGCTGGCATTCTGGCGATGCACCCGGAAGCCCTGATTTTGGACGAATCCACCGCCATGCTGGACCCCCAGGGCCGCAAGGAAGTGCTGCAGACTGTGCAACGCTTAAACCGCGAGCAGGGCATCACCGTGGTGTGGATCACCCACTTCATGGAGGAGGCCGCCACCGCCCAGCGCGTGGTGGTGATGGACCATGGCCGCATCGCCATGGACGGCAGCCCCCGGGAGATTTTTTCCCAGGTGGACCACCTGCGCGCGCTGCGGCTGGACGTGCCGCCCATGACACGGCTTGCCCATATGCTACAGGAACGGGGCGTTGACATCGCCCAAAGCATTCTCACAGTGGATGACATGGTAAGGGAGGTGAAGCGGCTGTGCCCATCGTGCTTGAACAGGTAAGCCACCACTACCGCTCCGGCCCCCAGACCACCATCGCCCTGGACAACATCAACATGACCATAAAGGACGGCGAGCTGCTGGCCCTGATTGGCCACACGGGCTCGGGCAAATCCACCCTGGCCCAGCATTTGAACGGCCTGCTGGAGCCCTCCTCCGGCCGCGTGCTGCTGGACGGGGAGGACATCAACCAGAAAGGCGCCAGCCGCAGGGCGCTGCGCTTCAAGGTGGGCCTGGTTTTCCAGTACCCGGAGCACCAGCTGTTTGAGGAAACCGTGTACAAGGACATTGCCTTTGGCCCCAAAAACATGGGGCTCAAGGACGAGGAGATCGACCTGCGCGTGAAGAACGCCATGGCCCAGGTGGGCCTGGTGTTTGACGAAATCCAGGGCCGCTCGCCCTTTGAGCTGTCCGGCGGGCAGATGCGCCGTGTGGCGCTGGCGGGCGTGCTGGCCATGCAGCCGCGCGTCCTGGTGCTGGACGAGCCCACCGCGGGCCTGGACCCCAGCGCGCGGGATTTTTTACTGGGCGACATCCAGCGCCTCAACCGCGCCGGCACCACCGTGGTGCTGATTTCCCACGCCATGGACGACGTGGCCCGCCTGGCCACCCGCGTGGCGGTGCTGGAAAAAGGCCGCCTGGTGATGGAAGGCACGCCGGTGGACATCTTCACCCAGCAGGAAAAATTGAGCAGCATGGGCCTGGACATCCCGGAGAACTTCAAACTGGCGGCGGAACTGCGCAAAGCGGGCCTGAACCTGGACAAACACTACCAGACACAGGAACTGGCGGATGCCCTGGCAGAAGCCATCAAGGGAGGTGGCGGCGATGCTGCGTGACATCACCCTGGGGCAGTACTACCCGGGGGACAGCCCCATTCACCGCCTGGACCCGCGCGCCAAGATCATCCTGACCTTTTTGTTCATCATCCTGGTCTTCCTGGTGCCCAGCCTCTGGTTTTACATCCCCATCGCGCTGTACCTGGTGCTGGCCATCAGCCTGTCCAAGCTGCCGCTCAGGATGATGCTGCGCAGCCTCAAGCCCATGCGCATCCTGCTGATCATCACCTTTGTCTTGAACCTCTTCTTTGGTACCGGCAGCCGTGAACTGCTGCGCCTTGGGCCCATCGTCATCTGGCAGGAAGGGCTGCTACAGGCCTTGGTCTTCTCCTTCCGCCTGGTGTTCTTGGTGACAGGAAGCAGCATCCTCACCCTGACAACGGCGCCCGTCACCCTGACAGACGGCCTGGAGCGCCTGGCCTCGCCCTTGAAAATCATCAAGTTTCCGGCGCATGAGATGGCCATGATGATGACCATCGCCCTGCGCTTCATCCCCACCCTCATTGAGGAAGCCGACAAAATCATGAAGGCGCAGACCGCGCGCGGCGCGGACTTTGAAACAGGCAACCTTTTGGCGCGCGCCCGGGCCATGATTCCCCTCCTGGTGCCGCTGTTCATCAGCGCTTTCCGCCGCGCGGGCGATTTGGCCATGGCCATGGAAGCGCGCTGCTACCGCGGAGGCGAGGGCCGCACACGCTTACACAAACTGCAATACACCAGGCGCGACCTGATTGCCTTTTTGAGCATGGCGCTGATGTACGCCATCATTTTGCTGCCGAGGTTTATTTTTTGAACCGCTTCCTGCTCACGGTGGAATACGAGGGCACCAACTACTCCGGCTGGCAAAGGCAGTTAAACCACAAAAGCGTGCAGGAGGAGTTGGAGCGCGCCATTGAGACCGCCACACGGCAGTTCTCCACCGTCATGGGCGCCAGCCGCACCGACGCCGGCGTGCACGCCCTGGGCCAGCGCGCCCACTTTGATACCAACGCCACCATTCCGAGCGAGAAATGGCCTTATGTGCTCAATACCCTGCTGCCCAGGGACATCCGGGTTTCTTCCTGTTTGCGGGTGCACGACACCCTGCACGCCCGCTTTTCCGCCCGCAACAAGGAATATGAGTACCGCTACTTCAACCGCCGCCACCACTCCGCCACGCGGCGCAATTTTGCCGCCTTTGTGCCCCTGCCCATGGACATTGACCTGATGCGGCAGGCGGTCGTCCCTTTGGTAGGCACCCATGATTTCGCCGCCTTCCAGGCCGCCGGCGGCACCGCCAAAACCACCGTACGCACCATCCACAGCATCACAATCGACCGGCAAGGCGATGAAATCATCCTAAACATCGCCGGCAACGCCTTTTTGTACAACATGGTGCGCATCATCGCCGGCACCCTGATTGGCATCAGCCAGGGCAAGCTGCCTGTGGACACCTTCCAACAAGCGTTGGAGAGCCATGACCGCCTGGTGATGGGCATCACGGCGCCCGCCTGCGGGCTGACGCTGGTCAAGATCCATTACGAGGGCCTGCCATGAGCCGGCCTGCCCTGCGGGCCTCCGTCCGCGCGCTGGTGGAATTCAGCGTCTTTCAGCCGGACATCACGCCCACCTCCTCCCTGGCCATGGAATTGGGCCGACAAGGCCACCTGGCCCGCCAGGGGGAGAGCAAGGCGCGCGCGGAAACGCTGCTTACCTGGAAAGGCGAATGCGAAGGCACCGAGGTCACCATCTCCGGGCGCATGGACCTCTTTGACGACAGCGCCCAGCCGCCCCTGATTGAAGAAATCAAGTTGTCACCCCATCTGCCACCAAAAGAGCCCTACCCCGAGCACCGCTTGCAGGCGGTGTGCTACGGCTTCATGCTCTGCCAGCGCGAGGGGTATGAGGAAGTCGAAATCAAGGTCAGCTACGTCCGGCCGGACGGCAGCCTGACGGCGGAGTTTTCACAAACCCTTGGCGCGTCCACTCTTGAGGCCGCTTTTTTTGAGCTGCTGGTACCCTATGTACACTGGCAGAACAAATTGCATGCTAGGCTGCTGGCGCGGGATGAAAGCATCCTCAACCTGCCCTTCCCGTACCCGTCCTACCGCCCCGGCCAGCGGGAGATGGCCGAACAGGCCTACACCGCCATTCAGCGCAAAAAACGCCTGTTCGCCGTGATGCCCACCGGCACCGGCAAGTCCGCCGCTGTGCTCTACCCGGCCATCAAGGCGCTGGCCCAGGGGCTGACCACCAAGGTTTTCTGCCTGACCGCGCGGGGCACCCAGCGCATCGCCATGCAAAAAGAGGCCGACCGGATGATGTCGCAGGGCCTCATCGCCCATGTGTTGACGCAGAATTCAAAGGAAAGCCTGTGCCTGATGGAGCAGATGCGCTGCCACCCGGACACCTGCGAGCGCGCCAAAGGGCATTATGTGCGCCAGCAGGCGGCGGTGGAGGAAGCGCTTTCCACCCAGGTCTGGGATGGTTCCTTGGTCAGCCAACTGGCGGACAGGCACCTGCTGTGCCCCTTTGAGTTTTCCCTCAAACTGTGTGAAATCGCCGACATGGTCATCTGCGACTACAACTACGCCCTGGACCCCCAGGTGCGCTTAAGCCGCATCTTTGACCACATCCGGAAGGTCACGCTGCTGGTGGATGAGTCGCACAACCTGCCAGACCGCGCCAGGGACATGCTGTCAGGCATGATGACAGCCCGGCGGCTGCGGGATTTCAGGAAAGAAGCCGGCAAGATTCACGGGCGCAGCAGCCTCACCTACAAGGCCTGCACCGCGATGATTCAATTAATTGAGCGCGAGGGCAGCGCTGAGGATGAGGAGGCGGTGGCGGAGACCTCATCCGCCCTGCTGGAAGCCCTGGGGAAGGAATACTCCCCGGGGGTGATGCACCTGGTGCGCGACCTGGTGTGCCTGGGCGCGGCCCTACACCGCAAACACGAAGCGCCGGATGATTACGCGGTCTACCACCGCCCGGACAAGAACAAGGGCATCCTGAGCGTCCTCAATTTAAACCCCGCGCCGCACCTGACCGAGGTGACCAAGAGGCTGTCCGGCGTGGTGTATTATTCGGCCACCCTGGAGCCCTTAAGCGCCATGCGCAGCCTGCTGGGCGGCGACCTGGAGGACGCCCTGCTCTCCCTGCCCTCGCCCTTCCCGCAGGAGCACCTGTTAAGCCTGCACCTGCGCCTCAACACCCGCTTCAAGGCACGGGATGCCAGCCTGCGCCCGGCGGCGGAGGCCATCCTGGCCCTGTTTCACGCCAGGCCCGGCAAGATGATCGCCTACTTTCCCTCTTTCATTTACCTCAAGCAGGTGCTGGATCAGGTGGCGCTGATGGACCCCGCCGTGCCCCTGATTGTCCAGCAGTCCGGCATGGATGAGCGCCAGCGCCTGGATTTTTTGAACGCGTTTACACAGGATGAGGCACCCCTGCTGGGTTTTTGCGTGCTGGGCGGCGTGTTTTCCGAGGGCGTGGACCTGCCCGGCAAGGCGCTGACCGCGGCCGCCATCGTGGGCGTGGGCCTGCCCCAGGTCAACGAGGAGCGGGATTTGTTCAAAGCCCGCATGGAAGAGGTGATGGGCGACGGCTTTGCCTTTGCCTACCGCTACCCGGGCATGCACAAGGTGCTGCAGGCGGCAGGCCGCCTGATCCGCTCAGAAAATGACCGCGGGGTGCTGCTGTTGATGGATGACCGCTATGACTGGGGCGATTATCAGGAGCTGCTGCCACCGCACCTACGGCTGCACAGGGTACATTCTATGCAGGACATCACAGACAAAACCCGTGCCTTCTGGCAGGAAAACGAAGAGGGGGTGCATTTTCATGGCTGAGGTGCCGCAATACCGCCTGGGCGAGCTTGAGCGCAAGCTGCTCACCCTGTTTGCCCTGCAAGCGCTGGGCCCCTGCAACAACCTGCAGCTGATCGCCTTCATGACCCAGGGCGATTTGATGAACTATTTTGATTTGCAATTGGCGCTGTATGAGCTGCATGAGCGCGGCCAGGTGAGCCGCCAGTCCGTGCGCGGGGATGAGCGATATGCCCTGACGGACAAGGGCGAGGAGGCGCTGACCCTCTTCATTGGCCGCCTGGGCGAAAGCGCCCTCAACAAGGCGCGGGAGGCGGCCCCCGCATTTATTGAGCAGTTGCGCAAGGCGAGGGAGCTCTACGCCAACATCAACCACGAAGGCCGCAATGAGTACCACGCCCAGATGGGCATTGACGAGGGCGGGATGCGCCTGATGCACCTGGACCTGTCCCTGCCCACGGCGGAGCTGGCGGAGCGCTTCCGCAAAAATTGGGCGGACAAGGCGCGGGACATCTATGACTACATCATCGCCTCCCTCTCCGGCGAGGAATTGAAATGATCAGCGGCATCATCGTGGCCGGCGGCCTGGGCAGCCGCCTGGGCGGCGGGCAGAACAAAGCCCTGCTGCCGCTCGCCGGCCAGCCGCTTTTTTTGTATGCCCTGAAGGCGCTGCGGCCCTTTTGCGATGAAATCATCCTGGTCACCCGTCAGGAGGATGAAGCGGACTTTATGAGCGCCCTGCGCTTTCATCACACGCGGGTCAACCACATCGTGCACGGCGGGGAAGAGCGCCGCCATTCAGTGGAGAATGCCTTGAAGGCGGTCAGCCCGCAGGCGGAGCTCGTGCTGGTGCATGACGCCGCCCGGCCTTTCCCCAGCCCCGCTTTGATCAAAGCGGCAATTGAAGGCGCCCAGAAGACCGGCGCCGCCGTGCCCGCCCTGCCCGTGCGGGACACCCTGCGCAAGCAAGCAGGGGAACAGACGCAAACCATATCCCGTGACAGCTTGTACCAAGTGCAAACCCCCCAGGTATTTTCCGCTCCCCTGCTAAAACAGGCATATGCGGCAAACACCGACGCGCTGACGGATGACGCGGGCCTGGTGGAGCTGCTGGGCCACGGCATCACGCTGACCCCGGGGGATACACGCAATTTTAAAATCACCTACAAAGAGGACTGGGACATGGCAGAGCAATTGATGAACAGCAGCCTGCGCGTGGGCACCGGCTTTGACACCCACCGCCTGGTGAAAGGGCGCGACCTGATCCTGTGCGGAGTGAAGATTCCCCACGAAACCGGGCTGCTGGGACATTCGGACGCCGATGTGGCCCTGCACGCCCTGACAGACGCCCTGCTGGGCGCCTGCGCCCTGGGGGACATCGGGCAGCACTTCCCGGACACCGACCCGGCCTACAAGGGCGCCGATTCCATGAAGCTGCTGATGGCCGCCGTGGACCTCATGGCGCAAGCCGGCTTTGCTCCCTGGCAGGCCGATGTGACCCTGCTGTGCCAGCGCCCCAAGCTGGCCCCGCACATCCAAGCCATGCGGGAAAACATCGCGACCGTCCTGTCCATCCCCCTGGACCGCGTGTCCGTCAAAGCCACCACCAACGAAGGCCTGGGCTACATCGGCCGGGAAGAGGGCATTTCCGCGCAGGCGGCGGTGACGGCACACGGCACGAACGTAGCCCAAAAGCCATAAAACAGCGGAAAAGCGTTTGTACATTGGCTGGTGCTATGGTAAACTGTACACAAACTGAAATCGATAGAACCCATCAACTTACGGGAGGAACATACCATGCTGCTAGACAATAAAATCTGGCTGGGCACCAGCCCCGAGGGCCCCGTCACCATGCTGCCCGAACTGGCCAACCGACACGGGCTGATTTCCGGCGCCACCGGCACCGGCAAAACCGTCACCCTGCAGGTGCTGGCCGAGGCCTTTTCCCAACTGGGCGTGCCCGTCTTCATGGCGGACGTCAAGGGCGACCTGGCCGGCCTTTCAAAGCCCGGCGAACTCAACGACAAAATCCGCCAGCGCATGGCCACGGTGGGGATGGACCACTTCACCCCCCAGGCCAACCCGGTCACCCTGTGGGATGTCTACGGCGTGTCCGGCCACCCCATCCGCACCACGGTGTCGGAGATGGGCCCGCTGCTCCTGTCGCGCATGCTCCAACTGAATGACACCCAGGCGGGTGTATTGCACATCGTCTTCCGCATCGCGGATGATGAGGGCCTGCTGCTGATTGACCTGAAGGACCTGCGCGCCATGCTGACCTATGCCGGCGACCGCGCCGGGGAGTACACCCTGCGCTATGGCAACATCGCCAAGGCCTCCGTGGGCACCATCCAGCGCGCCATCGCGGTGCTGGAGGACCAGGGCGGCAACCTCTTCTTTGGCGAGCCCTCCCTGGACATCTCCGACTGGCTGGTGCGGGATGAGAACGGCCGCGGTATGATCAACATCCTGGCTGCGGACAAACTGTTCCTGCGCCCCAGCATGTATTCCGTCTTCATGCTGTGGATGCTGGCGGAGCTGTATGAGCTGCTGCCTGAGCAGGGCGACAAGGAGCTGCCCCGCATGGTCTTCTTCTTTGATGAAGCCCACCTGCTGTTCAATGACTGCCCCAAAGAGCTGATGGAAAAAATCGAGCTGACCATCCGCCTGATCCGCTCCAAGGGCGTGGGCGTCTTCTTCATCACCCAGAACCCTGCCGACGTGCCCTCCAGCGTACTGTCCCAATTGGCCGCCCGCGTCCAGCACGCCCTGCGCGCCTTCACGCCGGTGGAGCAGAAAATCATCCGCACCGTGGCGCAGACCTTCCGCCCCAACCCCACTTTAGACACCGAGCAGGCCATCACCCAGCTGCAGACCGGCGAAGCCCTGCTGTCCTTCCTGGAGCCCTCCGGGGCACCTGGCATCACCCAGCGCGCCATCATTCTGCCGCCGCAGTCGGCGATTGGCTCCATCTCCGATTCCCTGCGCGCCACCCTGATTGACACCAGCGAGCTGCGCGACAAGTACACCAACATGTTTGACCGCGAGAGCGCCTATGAGATGCTCAGCGCCAAGTTCTCCTCCCAGGGCATCCTGGGCACGGCCCGTGTGCTGGCGGAGGAAATCCTGGGCACGGTGGAGCCGGCGGCCCAGACCCAGGCCCAGCCCAGGCGCAGCAGCATCCAGGTGTTTGACCCGGCCACCGGCCAGTATGTCGAGCGCGAGATGCAAAGCCCGGTGGAATACCCGGCGCCCGCGCCTTCCTACCAGCCCCAGGCGCAGGAGCAGGTGCCCACCCAGGTCAAGAAGGTAGAGCAGGCGCCCCCGCCCGTGTTGGTGTTCAACCCCAAGACCGGCCAGTATGAGCCCCAGCAGCAGGTGCCCGCGGTGATCAAGGAGGAGAAACCCAAGGAATCCAAGACCACCAAGACCGTAAAAGGCCTGGGCGAAAGGATGCTGGAGAACTTCACCCGCTCCACCGCCTCCGGCGCCGGCTACACCATGGGCCGCACCATCTCCCGCGGCATCCTGGGCATCTTCGGCATCAAATAACATCCATTCCGGCGGCAGGCAACTGCCGCCATTCTTTTCGATCAAGTGTCTGCGGACACTTGATCGATTTGGAAGAACCGGCATTTTCGCTTGTTCGTTTCACTCACGGTCAGCGAAAATGCGTGGAATGAATTGCTTCGCTGAGTGCCCTCAATTCACAATGGTCGTTTGTCCTCATATTTGTTCGTTCAAACTCCCTTGTTCATTGGGACTTCATACCGCCTTTTTCCCGCACAGCGCGCGGCGGCATTCCGTCCCCCGCCCGCCCGGCAAAGCCGGGCGATACGACATGAGTCAGAGGGCTGTGCCCTCTGAAACTCCCCCGGAGCTCGTTCGTCAACTCTCAGTAATGGCAGGCGGCTCTTGTCTTTTCATTTATCTCAGGAGGAAGACTCTATGGCCACAAGAATTGGCATCCTGACCTCCGGCGGCGACTGCCCCGGCCTCAACGCCGCCATCCGCGGCGTGGCGCGCGCCGCCTACCAGACCCTGGACGCGGAAATCATCGGCATCAGGGCAGGCTACCGCGGGCTGATTGACGGGGACTACCAATTGATGCAGCAGTCCCAGTTCTCCGGCATCCTCACCATGGGCGGCACCATCCTGGGCACCTCGCGCACCCCCTTCCGCAACATGCGCGTGGTGGAAGAGGACAATGTGGACAAGGTGCACGCCATGAAGATGAACTACCGCGCGATGAAGCTGGATTGCCTGGTCACCCTGGGCGGCAACGGCACCCACAAGACGGCCAACCTGCTATCCAGGGAAGGGCTGAATGTCATCGGCCTGCCCAAGACCATCGACAACGACATCTTCGGCACCGACTTCACCTTTGGCTTCCACACCGCGGTTGACATCGCCACGGACGTCATCGACCGCATCCACACCACCGCCGCCAGCCACAACCGCGTGATGGTGATTGAAATCATGGGCAACAAGGCCGGCTGGCTCACCCTGTACGCGGGCATCGCCGGAGGCGCCGACGTCATCCTGCTGCCGGAAATTCCCTATGACATTGAAAAGGTAGCCCGGGTGATTGAGGAGCGCGCCAAGCTCAACAAGAACTTCACCATCATCGCCGTGGCGGAAGGCGCCATGAGCCTGGAAGAAGCGGCCATGAGAAAGAAGGACCGCGAGGCCATGTGGAAGGAGGACGAGTTCTACCACGTCTCCCAGCGCATCGCGGCCAGGCTGCAGCAGCACACCGCCGCTGAAATCCGCACCGTCATCCCCGGGCACATGCAGCGCGGGGGCAGCCCCTGCGCCTATGACCGCGTGCTGTCCACCCAGTTTGGCGTGCACGCCGCCCACCTGATCAAGGAAGGTCGCTTTAGCCTGTCCGTCGCCTTAAAGGGCGGCGCCATCGGCGAAAACAAACTGGAGGACATCGCGGGCGTGCCCAAGCCCGTGGACCCGGAGGACCAGCTGGTCAAGTCCGCCCGGGACATGAACGTGTCCTTCGGAGACTAATACCAACCGTATTAAGCCTACTTTCTCAAAAACCGGAGCGAGCCAGGTCGGCCGCTCCGGTTTTGTTTTGGTTGTTACGGTTCAGTTACTCAACAATCGTGATGCCTTCCAGGGCGCCCAGCAGGTACTGGCTCATCTCTTCCGTCCATTCCTCAGCGTAGGCCTGCAAGGCGACGCGGACGCCGTTCTTGATGGTGTAGTACAGGTGGTAGACACCGTCAGAGGCGGTTTCAATCACATAGACGTAGGAAGTGCCGTTCACATCCACCTGGGACGCAGTCTGGTTGTCGCCCAGGATGGTTTGCACGGTCGCAAAGAACTCGGTAAAGTTTTCCTGGGAGTTGACAAACAGTTTGCTCAGCGCGTTTTCCCTCAACAGCAGCAGGATTTCATTGCCCGAGCTGGGGTCCAGGTAGAAGCCGTTGTAGTCATTGGCAATCAGGGTTTCAGCGACGCCCCTGGCGTTATTGAGCAGCAGGTAGTCCTTCATCTGGTTTTGCATGTCCTGGGTGAGGAAGAGCACGCCAAAGGGCGGCTGGATGCGCAGGGTGACGCCCTTGCTGGTCAGCTGGTAGACGCCATCCTCATTAAGCACCAGCTTGTCCGGGGTCTCCGGGAAGGCGGAGCGCACATCCGGGCTGCCCAGCTGCACAAGGTTCCGCACGACAGGGACGGTCACCGCCACGCTGTCGCTCAGGTCATTTTCTGCCGCCAGGGCGCCGACGGCACCCAGGGCCAGCAACAGGCAAAGAAACAAAGACAGATACTTTTTCATGGGGTTCCTCCTTGATAATGTATGATACGCCGCGAAAAACGCGGGAATCAGTAAAGCGTGAGCGCGATGGGCTCGGTCCGGTGAAGCAGCTTGTTTTCATCCGTGTCCACGATGGACAGCCGGAAGTTTAGTTCCCCTCCGTCAGGCAAAACGCCCGGCAGGAAGGAAAACAGCTTGTGGTAGGCCACGCTGCCGGGGGCCAGGCGCAGGCGGATGGGCTGGTTTTCGCTGTAGTCCGCCCCGTCCACCTTCACCATGCCAAAGCTGATCAAAGTCAGGTAGCGCTGGGTCTTGTTGCGCACAAACAGCAGCCTGCCCTCCGGGTCGTCGTAAAGGCGGATGATTTCCAGGTCGTCATCCTCATACAGGGTGTCCCCCTTCCGGTCCACCGGCTGGTTCAGCGGCTTTTGCTCGCCCTGGTAGAGGGTGATGGGGTCGGTTTTCACGGACAGGCTCTGCCTTCCCGGATTGTTTTCCTGGGAGGCGATGTCCAGTTCAAAGCGCAGGCTGATTTGCTGCACCAGGCTGATGCGCAAGGTTTCCAGGTCGTTCTCGGTCGTGAGCAGCTCACGGTATTCCTCCAATTCCTCGGGCAACGCCAGGGGATAGAGCGGAATGGAGGCCTGGGTCACCAGCACGCTACCCGGGTTGACCAATTCGCTTATCAGCGGCAGGCGGCTCATGATGCCGTTGATGGCGCTGTCCACCAGGCGCACGCGGTCAAAGTGTTCGGATTGGTTGGTGATTTTCAGCGGAATCACCACCCGGTCGTCCTGCAGGAAGATGGGGCCGGTCATCTCGATTTTGATGCCATGGCTGTCCGACAGCACCTGGGGCTCAAAGGCTTCCGCCTGCGTTTGTTCGTAGCCTGCGCCCACAGGAATCCTTGTTGTAAAACGAATCTCATCGCTGTGGTGGGTGTTTGTCAGAATCAGGCTCTGCTGGAAGTAAGACAGCCTGAAGCGGATGTCCTCCACCTGCTTGATGCCAAAGTCGACCAGGCCTGTGCCATAGCCGTTGGGGGCGATGTCAATGGGCAGCAGCAGCAGGTCGCTGCCGCGGGGCCCCAGGCTGACGTTGGCTTCCGGGTTGATCATCATCCCGTTGACAGACAGCCAGTCCAGCACGATGTGGAAGGCATTGTCCGAAGTGTTTTCAGCCAGAACCTCCAGGACCATCTGATCAGGCGCCACGCGGTCGCCGGGGTTTTCCGCAGAGAAGCGCAGACCAGTCAGGCTCAGGCGCAGGCCCTGGTCCGTTTCCTGCAGCAGCGTGGGCACAAAGTTCTCCTGGTCCAGTGAAAACTCGCGCGCCTTTGGCCTGTCAGGGTAGGCCGCCCCCTGCTGGGGGCTGGTGTCGCCGTGGTAAGGCATAAGGTCGGAGGGGTAGACATAGCCCTGGGTGTCCACCACCGCCATCATCACAAAGTAGTCAAAGGCCTCAGGATCCAGCAGTTCGTAGGTTATGCGCAGGTCCTGCTGTAAATTCATCGTCAGCACAAACAGGTCGTCGCTGGCCGTCCAGTCCCCCAGGGTGAGGGGCTTGCCGCTGTCGTCCAGGGTCAGGAAGTAGGACAGGTAGGGAAAGCCGATGCTGTCCCAGGTGGATAAATCGGTGTCGCGCTTGCCCATGTGGGTGCCCTGGGCGTCATCCAGGATGGCGCCGGTGATCTGTGCCTGGCCGCTTTGATGGTCCAGCCGCGCCAGCAGCTGGCCCAGGATTGTTTCCAGGCTTTCCTCCGCGTTCCTGCGCTGCAGCAGCATGGGAATCTGGTAGTTTGACAGCTGGTCCACTTTCTCGGTTTGGCGCAGGAAGGGCAGCAGCTGGGGCTTGTCCTGCCCCTGTACAAGGTGCAGCACCCGCCCGTCAAAGCTGGCGTTGAGCTGCCCCTGCGCATCCAGGCTGACATCGCTGGATACATAGATCAATCGGTATTGCTCCCCTGCCAGCCGGGCCAGGACATAGTATTCACCGCGGTCAAAATTGGCCACCTGCTCCGGGCTTAACTGCAGTTGATAGCTGCCCGCCTGGGTGTCATAGGCGGCCTGCGGGGCGGCATCCCCGGTCCAGCTGCTCAGGGCATTGGACAGCAAAATCTCCCCAAAACGGCCCATGAAAAGAGCATAATCCGGCAGGATTTCAAAGGCGCCGTACAGCTCCCGCCACCTGTTTTCAAAGCTGCCCTTGCTGTTGAAGGGGAAGTAGACGGACAGGCCGTTGGAGCGCGGGATGTTGCTCTTGTTGTACACCACGGTCTCCGTGATGGCCTGCTGTAGCGCGCCGGTCAACTCCGGGTCTGCGCTTTGCATCCTTTGGGCGAGGTCATACAGGTCCACCAGGTCGTAATGGTCGCCGGTGGCGGTCAGCCCGTAGGCCTTGGCGCCATCCCGGGAGCGTGCCAGGTCGGAATAGCCCGCCATGTCAAGCCCCTCAGCAAGCGAGCCAAACAGGTTTTCCACCGCCTGCCCCACCTTGCCCACCTGGTCCAAGTCCATCACCGACAGGGTGACCAGGGGCGCGAACCGGGGGCGTTCCTTTTGCAGGGCCTCATAATGAGCATGGGTGTGGTCGATGATCAACTGGCCGGCGCTGATGCCATCCAGCTTGCCCTGTGACAGCGGCTGTAAAAAGCTGTAGGAGAAGCCCTGGCCGGGCAGGGTTTCTTCGGAAGCGATCATGTATTTGGCAAAGGGGGACATCATCAAGCCCACCTCCACCGTGGCCATCAGGCAGGCGTCAAAGGCCAGCCATTCCAGGCGCTCATCTCCCTGAAAAGGGCTGTTTTCCAGCGCCTTTCGCAGCTCCAGCAGGGTGAGGCCGTCTTTTTTGTGCAGGTAGTCCACGCCAAAGCCAATCATCGGCCCGCCGCCATGGTCCCACAAAATCAGGCCATAGGAGTCCGCCGGGTGGTGTTCCTTGGCGTAGTTCATGAAGAGGCTGAGCGTGTCCGCCTCCCCCATGGAGCGCAGCTCCTCGCTCTTTAGCAGCGTAGGCCCCCGCCGGTCAACCTGGTAGATGCCAAGCGAGTCTGTTTTCATGACCGCGTTGCCCCAGGTTTTGCTGCCGCCTGTCATCAGCAGCACGGTCAAGCGCTCCTGGTCGAAGTTTGAGCGCATCATCTCCATGATGTCGTGGGTGGCGAGGGAGCCATCGCTCTCCAGGTCGCTGCCGACGATGTAGACCATGATGGTCTGGGTGGGATTTTCCGCCTGCGCCAGGGCGGAGGGGTTGGCAGCGCCCAGAAGCAAAAGCAAAACAAGCAGGAAGGACAAGGATTTCTTCAATTTACTCCTCCGGATGGTTGTCAGGGCCAGGCTTTTTTAAGGCCGGAACATGCTGTGTTTACGCATGGTACCCCCCTTCTTCCTGCCTAAACATTTCAATTAATTTTGTCCAAAACAATTTTTCTGAGTTGGCACATGATGAAAAAATGAAGCCCCGCAAAGCAGGGCGCTTATGCTATGATGGCATTGACTGAAAGCGTTTGGCAGTGAAGGAGCATCTCCATGGCAGATTTTACAATCCCCGGGAAAACCCTCTCCATCGGCGTCATTGGCCTGGGCCACAGGGGCCTGCCGCAGCTGAAGCTGCTGGCGGCGATGGCGGATGTGAACATCGCCGCTGTCTGTGATTTTTATGAGGACCGCCTGCAGACGGCTGTGGATGTGCTGCAACAGGAGTTCAACACACGCGCCACGCCATACAGAACCGCCGAAGACCTGCTGGCCCACCCGGGGCTGGATGCCGTGATGATCTTCACCGCCTGGGAAAGCCACATCGACCTGGCCATCAAGGCCATGAAGCGCGGCATCGTTCCGGCGATGGAAGTAGGCGGGGCCACCAGCTTGCAGGAGTGCTGGCAATTGGTGGAAACCAGCGAGCAGACCGGGATCGACTGCATGATGCTGGAAAACTGCTGCTATGGGCGGGAGGAGATGGCCCTCATGAACATGGTGCGCCAGGGCCTGTTTGGCGAACTGGTGCATTGCCGGGGGGCCTATGAGCACGACCTGCGCGACGAAATCGGCCGGGGCGACCTCATCCGCCACTACCGCCAGCGCCATTTCTTGAACCGCAACGCGGAGCTCTACCCCACCCACGAGCTGGGCCCCATCGCCCAGTACCTGAACCTCAACCGCGGCAACCGGATGCTGTCCCTGGTCTCGGTGGCCTCCAAGGCCGCGGGCCTCTCCGCCTGGATGAAGGAGCACCGCCAGGACCGTCCGGACCTTGCGAACGCCCGGGTCAACTGCGGGGATGTGGTCACCACCATCATCACCTGCGCGAATGGAGAAACCATTCTCCTAAGCCATGACTGCACCCTCCCGCGCGCATATTCCCGCGGCGGGCGCGTCCAGGGCACCCGCGGCATCTGGATGGAGGACGGGCGGCTGATGTACATCGAGGACAGGACGCCCGAGGACCCGAATTACTGGACCCACTCCTGGGAAAGCGACAAGCCCTACATGGAGGAGTTTGACCACCCCCTGTGGAAGGAGTATGTCACAGCCGGCGTCAAGGCCGGCCATGGCGGCATGGACTACCTGGTGCTGCGCGGCTTCATCGAAGCCCTGCAGCAGGGCACGCCCCTGCCCATTGATGTCTACGACACCGCCTCCTGGATGGCTGTCACCGCGCTGTCGGAAGAATCCATCACACTGGGCGGTGCCCCGGTCATCATCCCGGATTTTACCAAAGGCCGCTGGCTGGAAACGCGCCCAGGGGCAGTCGGAAAGTACGCACTGAACTGAAAAACTTGAAAATTCCCGAATAATGACACATTTTTGCCATGGATTGCGGTTATTCTCCAGACACAGCAAACTTGCTGAACCTGATTAAAGGAGAAACCACCATGAAAAAACTTGTGCTTGCACTGACCCTCGCCCTGCTGGTGATGCTGCCCCTGCTGGGCTTGGCGCAGGAAACGCCCGCTACCACCCAGCCGTTCCCAGCCTTTGGCAGGGGCCGTTGGGCCCAGGACGGCCAGGCGCCCCTGAACAATTATTCTGACGAGAATGAGGATGGCATCTGCGATGCCTGCGGCCAGGTCCCCGGCCAAAACCCCAATGCCCCCGGCTTTGTGGATGAGGACCAGGACGGCGTCTGCGATTACTTGGGCACACGGCAGCAGTTCCAGGGACGGATGCAGGGCATGCGCGGGCGGATGATGCGCCGTGGCATGACTGGACAGGGTTTCACGGATGAAAACCAGGATGGTGTCTGTGACGCCTGCGGCGCCCAGCCCAGCCAAGGCCGCATGGGGCAGCGCGGACCCAGGATGCGTCACAACAGACCCGGCATGCAAAACCGGATGCCCGGACGCTTTGGCCGCTGACACCAACGCTACACAGGGGGCGCTTGAAAAAGCGCCCCTTTGGGTTCATGATGGGGTTGAAAACCTAAAATGGAGTGAACGATGGCAGACATCCTGGTGGCGGACGACAACCGGCAAATCGCGTCACTGATCGCGGAATACCTCAAAAAGGAGGGCCACACGCCCCACCTGGCCCATGACGGCCAGCAGGCGCTGGCCCTGTTTGAGCGCGTCCAACCCCAGGCCGTGCTGTTGGATGTGATGATGCCCAGGCTGGACGGCTTTGCCGTGTGCCGCGCCATCCGCGGACAAAGCGCTGTGCCTATCATCATGGTCACCGCCCGCGGGGAGGATTTTGAGCGCATCATGGGGCTGGACATCGGCGCGGATGACTACCTGGTCAAGCCCTTCTCCATGAACGAACTGATGGCCAGGCTGCGCGCCGTGCTGCGCAGGATGAACCCCAGTCCAAGCGGCAAGCAGACAATCAATCTGGGCAACCTTGTGGTGGATCTTGATAACTACACGGTCCTGATTGGCGGGGAGAACGTGCTGCTGACCAAAAAAGAGGTGGAAATCCTGGCCACCCTGGCCGGCCACCCAGGCAAGGTGTTTTCCCGGGACAACCTGCTGTTGAGCCTCTGGGGCTATGACTATGAAGGCGACAGCCGGACGGTGGACTCCCACATCAAGCGCCTGCGCGCCAAGCTGGACGCGCATCAACCCCAGGGCTTACAATCAAGACTATCTGGGGGGTGGGCTACAGGATGGAGGCAGGCGGTGAAGAATAAGATCGCTTTAAAACTGCTGGCCTTCTTTGGCGCGGCGCTGGTGTTGTTTGCCCTGGTCAGCAGCCTGCTGTTTTCCACCCTGTTCACCCGCGCGGTGCTGGACAACAAAAAGCGAGACATGCTGCGCAGCGCGCGGAGCCTGGCGGCGATGCTGGAAGGCTCGTTGACAAACAACGGGGGGATGCGCGGCCTGGGCGGGCCGGGCGGGCGCTTTGGCAGCATGGTCAGCCTGCTCACCCAGACCCAGGACAGCATCTGGGTATTGAATGACCAACTGGAGTTTTTATCCGCCGGGCGGATGATGGGCAAGACGCTGACCTATGAAAGCCTGCCCCCGGACGCGGAGCGTCTGGTGCGTGAAGTCTATGAAGGCGGCAGCCCCTTTTCGGAAGGCTTTTCGGAGTTGATGGGCTACCCCTCCCTGACAGTGGGCGTTCCCCTGCTTGAGGGAGGCCAAGTAGTAGGCGCGCTGCTGATGCATGACGCTGTTTCCGGCTTGGATGAAGCGGCGGCGCAGGGGCAGACCATCCTCTTTGTATCAGGCGGCGTCGCCCTGCTGCTGGCAGTGGCGCTGTCCGCTTTTTTGTCCTTCGGCTTCACCAGGCCCATCCAGCAAATTGAGGCCAGCGCCAAGCGCAGGGCCCAGGGGGATTACCTGTCCCGCACCGGTGTGGAGCTCAACAATGAGATCGGCACATTGGCGCGGTCCCTGGACGCCTTGGGGGACGAACTGCAGTCCGCAAGCCTTCAAAAGGCCCGGGAAGAGCAGCAGCGCAACGACTTTCTGGCCAGCGTCGCCCACGAGCTGCGCACCCCGGTCGCCGTGCTGCGGGGCTCCCTTGAGGCACTAAACGACGGGCTGGTCAAAAATGAAGACCAAAGCGAATACCACAGCCAGATGCTGAAGGAAACCCAATCCCTCCAGCGCCTGGTGAATGATTTGATGGAGTTGGCGAGGCTGCAGAACACGGATTTCCCCATCACAAAAAGCCCCCTGACCCTGCAGGAGGTGGTGAATGAGGCGCTGCGCGCCGCCCAGCGCCTGGCGGATTCAAAGGGCATCAACCTTCAGCGTGAGATGGCTTCAGAGCCCATCGGGTTTTCAGGGGATTACGCGAGGCTGCGGCAAATGCTGCTCATCGTGCTGGACAACGCGGTCAAGTACTCACAAAAAGGCACAGAAATCTCCCTGGCCCTGGAAGCAAGCAGCATCACCATCATGGACCAGGGCCCCGGCATTGCAAAGGAAGACCTGCCCCACCTGTTTGACCGCTTCCGCAGCGCCAGGGCTGAACCGGGGCGGGAAGGCAGCGGGCTGGGCCTGGCCATCGCCCGGCAGATTGCCCTCCGGCATGGGATGGGCATCCGCATCACCAGCGAAGAAGGGGAAGGAACAAAAGTTGAATTCACCTGGTGATGAGGGATCTTCCGTTATTCAAACCCCAGCGGGGTGTAGGCCGGCAGCTTTTTCTCCACATAATCATACTTGAGGCGGGCAAAGCGCAGCAGGCCGTCCTCCGCTTCAAACCGCGCGCCCAACCGGCCAATCAAGGGCCTGGTGTAATTGATGAAGCCGTCCGTGACATCGGTGCCGCCGGGCGCGATCCATTGCCCGGGCAGCTTGCGCGCGGCATTGGCCACCTTCTGCAGCGGCACATGGTCATAGCGCACGGTGTAGGGCTGGTTGGACACCCGCAGGATGGTGGCCATCTGCCCGGACACGCCCTGCAGGGCATACTCCACCGCTCTGTGGCCCAGGGTATAGGCCTCCTCACGGTCCACCTCCGAGGCGTCCAGCGCGCAGGAGCGCTGGAGGATGCCGGGCACCTGCCCGGTGGCCTGGCCGCGCACGGGCAGCTTTTTGCTGTTGAGGAGGTTGACCACCGTTTGCATCGCGGTGGTTTTGCTGGCACCGTACTCCACATGCCCAAAGCCGTCCACCTTGGCGTGGCTTTGGTCGGCCATCAATGACTCGCTCACCACGGCGATCACCCGGCCCCAGCGTTTCAGGCCGTCTGTCACAAGGTCACACACCGCCTCCGCGGTATGGCCGGCCTCCGGCAAAAACAGCAGCAGGGGCATCTCGCGCCCGGGGTCGCCCAGCCGGGCGGCCGCGGTGATAAAGCCTGAATCCCGCCCCATGGCCTGCAGGACGCTGACGCATTCCGAGGGGTGCATGGCGCGGTTTTCTTCCTCCACGCTCTTGATGATGTTGGCCCAGTAGCGCGCGCAACTGCCGTAGCCCGGGGTGTGGTCAATCAGGGTGCGCGCCTCATCGCCCAGGTCGTTGTCGATGGTCTTGGGCACGCCCATCACGAACAAATCATAGCCCTGCGCCTTGGAAAGCGAGGCCACCTTGTGGGCGGTGTCCATGGAGTCATTGCCGCCGATGTAGAAAAAATAGTGGATGTCATGGGCCTTGAAGACGTCCAGAATGCGCTGGTAGTCCCGCTCATAGCCGTCCTTGAGCTTGTAGCGGCAGGAGCCAGCGGCGGCGGCGGGGCTGGTCTGCAGCCGCTTGATTTCACTCCACTCCTGGCGGTTCATGTCAATCAGGTGTTCCAGCAGCACGCCCTCAATGCCGTGGTGGGCGGCGTAGACCGTGTTAATGTCAGGGCTTTTCAGGCAGGCCTCCACCACCCCCTGCAAGGAGGCGTTGATCACCGGGGAGGGGCCGCCGGACTGGGCAACCAGGGCGTTGGCTTTCATGGGACTTCCTTTCTGTCAACAGGGTGTTTGCTGATATAATCGCATTTTATCATGTTTTGGCATGGATTCCATCAAATGTACAACACGGGGATGGCGCTTGTGGTATGATAAGCCAAAAGATTCAACAATAGAAAGCGAGGTTCCGTATGAAACCCATCATTGCTGACAAAGCCCCCGCAGCGCTTGGCCCCTACTCTGCCGGGATGGAGGTGGGCGGCCTGCTCTTCCTGTCCGGCCAGACACCCATCGACCCCAAGACCAACAACCTGGTGGAAGGCGGCATCCAGGAGCAGACCACCCAGGTCATCCAGAACCTGCGCGCGGTGCTAGAGGTGGCCGGCTCCTCCCTGGACAAGGTCATCAAGACCACCTGCTTTTTGACCGACATGGGCGATTTCGCAGCCTTCAACGAGGTGTACGCCATGTACTTCACCGGTAAACCCGCCCGGTCCACCGTGGCGGTGCGCGGCCTGCCCAAGGGCGCGATGGTGGAGATTGAGCTGATCGCCAGCAGGGAATAAAGCTTTTCGAAGCGGCCAAAACTGCCGCGTATGCCTCAGGGCGCGGCGGTTTTTTATTGGTTGAAGGCCTGCAGCAAGGCGGATTGTTCCTTGAGCAGGTTCAGCATCGCGCCATCCTGCCAGCGCGCTAAGGGGTTGCCTGGGCGGCTTGGGTCATACACACCGGACAGGCGAAGGTACAGCAGGGCGACCGCGCCTTGCCCGGCATTGTGGAAGATATCATCCTCACTGGAGAGTTTCAGGCCTTTGCGGTCATTGTGCACAAATTCTTCCGTCATCTCCTTCAGGGAAGAGATCAGGTGAAAACGCTCCTTGAGCACCTTGGTTTTGCTGTCTGACAGCGCATAGCGCGCAGCCACCCGGCCTTCAACCACCTTCAAAGTCACCTGCCCCACCACATGGGCGTCCGCGGCAATGAGCGGCAGGGTGATGTCGCTGTCTCTTGTCAGGTCAACCAGATAGAAGCGGTACCATTCATTTGTAATCTCGTCAAACGCATCCCGGAAGCGCAGGCCGGGCAGGCAGAAATTGACCGCGAAGGCCTTGTCCCCGGGGTAGTAAGGTCTGGTTTCCAGGATGGCGGCACAGTGTTTGCAGGATTTTGCCTGCTCGCCCGGCGTGAACAAGCTGGCCGGAACGCTCACCTGCCAGCGCCCCGCGCTGTGCTTGCGCAGCGGCAGGGCTTCCTGTTCAGCCTGTCCACAAAGTTTGCACGCGCGGCTGCGCTGCCCTGCCCGGTCACAGGTGGCTTCGGCGTCAACCCGCCATCTGTCATACACATGGTTTTTGGGCGCCAGTGTTTCTACCTGTTGAAAGCCGCAGCCCTGGCAGGTTTTTGCGCGGGTTCCGTTCTGCGCACAATCAGCCCGCAGCGCTTCCTGCCATGCGGCAAAGAAGTGGCTGGATTTCGCCAAGGCTTCCTGCTCCACCTGTTGACAGTGCTTGCAAGCGCGCTGGCGCAGGCCTTCCTGCGAACAAGTTGAAGACCGCATCGTCTGCCAGGCTTCGTACACATGTTGCCGCGGCTCCAGCACAGACGTTTCTTTGTGGTTGCAAGCGGCACAGGATCTAGTTTTACTTCCGTATTGTCTGCAGTTTGCCCGCGCGTCATTGGTCCAGGCATTATACAAGTGTGCGCTTGTGCCTAATGGTTCTTGTTCAGTGTATTGACAATATTTGCAATTTCGCTGGCGCAGGCCCTCTACTGAACAGGTCGCAGACCGCGCCGTCTGCCAGGCTTCATATACGTGCAGCCTTGGTTCAAGCACTGCGGTTTCTTTGTGCTTGCACACAGCACAGGTTCTGCTTTTACTTCCCTTTTGGGCACAGTCTGCCCGCGCGTCATTGGTCCAGGCACCATAAACGTGAGCGCCTGTTGCCAACGCTTCCTGTTGAACCTGTTGACAATATTTGCAATCCCGCTGGCGCAAGCCCTCTTGCGAACAAGTTGCGGACCGCATTGTCTGCCAGGTTTCGTACACATGCTGCCTGGGTTCAAGCACTGTGGTTTCTTTGTGATTACAAGCGGTACAGGTTCGGCTTTTGCTCCCTGACACCGAGCAGTCGGAACGCTCATCATTCACCCATG
>JAAYLK010000122.1 GCA_012521895.1 Clostridiales bacterium | reverse complement strand
GGGCAGGAGTCCTTGCGTAACTCGTGTAGACACTATCTAGGTCATCACTACCCATTTCTTGAAGTCATCAAGGAAGCCACCTGCCTGGAGCCCGGCCTTAATCGCCGCGTCTGCCAGTATGATGCCAGCCATGTCTGGAACATAGAAACACCCATCAAGCCCCACAGCGGCACGCCCATCGGCTGGCTGCGCATCCCCACCCGTCTGGACCCCGGCATCATGCAGATGCTGTGCGAATATGAAGGGAAAATCGTCGAGTTCGCGCCCGAACTGCCCTATGTCAGCATGGATTACAGCGACGAATCCTTCAACAACTTCACCGAAGGCACCCAGGTCACCCGCGGCACGCTGGCCCAGCCCGGCCAGGACGCAAACAAGCGCGGCATTGACATCACCGTTGACGGGCGCTACGAGTTTCCCGTGTTCTACAACTTCGACTTTGATGGCGCGCGTCCACGCCACGCCCGGCAAGGTCATCGTCCAGGTTAAGGGCGGTGTGATCACCATGGGCTATGAGCTGTATGACCGCTTTGTCTTCCTGGACGGCTTCATCACCTTAGACGCCACTGCCAATGGGCAGGAAGTAGCTTCCGCGAAATTCCGATACAACACGCCCACCAATGTTGTCAGCGCCTTGGAAAAACCCCGGACGACAACCGGGTGACGCTGGACTTCTTCCTCTTTGTGGACCTGGAAACCGTATCGGAAGAGGACAAGGCCGAGGGTGACCGCTTCTACGAAGTCGTGAAGGAACGGATGAGTATCTATGAGGGATTGAGGTCAATCTGGAGACTTGATGACCTCAGCGAAGCGGAAAAAGAACGGCTCAGGATGGTCGACATCCTTTGGCAGGGCATCACCCACCCCGACTTTGGAAAGGCCTTGGCGTACTTCTACGGCGCGGATGCCGCGAAATTTTTGATTGGCGCCCATAACCCGGAAAAGGTTCAGGAGGCTATGAAAGACGAAGCCCTGAAAGCCCTCAAGGATGATTTGGGCCTGACTGACGCGGAAGTAGAAGCCCTCAAAGATTTAGACCTGATTGAAATCATATTGGCCGGCGCGGGCCCCACCAGGGAGCAAATCGAAGCCAAGCGCGCGCAAGAAGCCATGGCGGATTTGATCGGCGATGCCCTGCTGGAACTGTTTGGCATTGCCCCCGTGCCCAGCCCCACACCAGCTGTCGGTGCTTCCGCGGTTGGCGGCGCAAGGGCTTCCGTCAGCCTGGATGGACATTTAGGTGATTACTATGTGAACAGCGGTTCAACCCTGAGCGGCAGTTCCGGCCTTGCCGCGGGAAGCGGCGGCACCGCCGCAGGCTTCACCTCCTTGTCTTCATCCGCAACACCCAAGCCCAGGCCTGTGCCAACTATCGGGAGGTCTGCAGGTGGCATCCCCACCTCCATCAGCGGCGGCACGCAATCGGACGGGACCAACCAATACTCCATCGGCAATCTCCTTGGCTCCACCGCAGCGCCTGTATCCACACCCCTTCCTACGCCCACCCCTAGCCCGACGCCAACCCCCAATCCCCTCTCCCTTGAAGAAAGGCTGAATGAAAAACCGGCTGACCCCAGCACACCTTCTCCGGAGGCGCAGCAGAGGTTGAATGACTTGACGCTCTACAACGCCATGGATGATATGGATTCGATGCCACCGGACCATCCAAATGCCCAAAAAGTCGCTGAACTGTTGGCGGAAATCGCGCGGATAGACGCAAAACTCAGGGATTTATCTGTCAATAACACCGTGCAAAGTGCGATGGAAATTCAAATGCTGATGGAGCTGAAGCTCTCATACCAAAACATGATCAACAAGCTGATGGCCGAAATCATGCAGGACATCGTACAACGGAACTAATACTGATGTAAAGCTTTATTGCATCCAAAGCGGCGAGGGATTTTGTTTTCCTGCAAGGAAGTAAATCGATGGCGTAGCCTAAGCTACGTCGAGGTTGACTGACACAGCAGGGAGACAAAAGATCCGGCGTGACGATGCAATAAAGATT
>JAAYLK010000121.1 GCA_012521895.1 Clostridiales bacterium | reverse complement strand
CGTCACCGTGACCTACGCTCCCATCCTGGCAGGGCAAGCCCTACCAGGCTTAGCGCTCTGGTACGGTTCCTTTCGAAAAAAGGCAGGCCTTTTTTCGGGAGGAGGCGGCCTGAAGCGGAGGGCCTTTTGCAGCGAAGCTGCGGAAAACCGGAAGCGGAAGGAGAGCCGACGAGGCTACGCCTCGTTCTTTCGGCTTAGCGGAGCCATCAAAAATCCTCATCTCATCTTTGCGTTTCCTCTTTCGTTTAGTATAAACCAGGCCGGGAAACGTAAAAGGGCAGCCCATTCGGCTGCCCTGCTGCGTTTCTGGCAAATGACTAAAACTCCCTGCCCTGCTTGTCTTCCCGCGCGCTGGGCCCGGCGATGACCACCTGGTAGCCGTCCGGGTCTGTCAGCCCGCATTCCATGCACAAGGAGAAGGGGTTGAGCGAAGGCGCCCGGTCCAGCTGGATGCCGTGCTCCTTGATGCGCCTCAATTGGGCTTCAAAGTCTTCCGTTGTAAACCACAGCAGGAGGCCGTTGCCGGGCTTGATGGCAAGGTCCCGCAGCGGGCCGTGGTTGGCGTCGGGCCGGCAGTCGTGCAGCTGCAGCACCAGGCGGCTGCCCACCATCAGCTGGTCGTACTCATTTCCGCCGTGGGCGGACACCGCGCCCAACAGGTTTTGATAAAACAGGGAGGTGGCCTCCACGTCCTTCACGGCGATCATCGGGTGTACCTTCATCATTCTTCCTCCCTTGTTGTGGGTTCGTTTGCCTTGATTGTACCCTGGCGGAACACCACATAGCGGCTGGCCAGGTAGTTAAAGACGATGACAAAGCCGTTCATGATGAGCTTCGCGGGCCGGTCCGCCATAAACAGCAGGAAGACGTTAAACAGCAGCAAATCAAACAGGACATAGCCCAGGGCGCGGGAGGAGATGAACTGCCAGACCTCCCGGAAGAAACCGCCCTTTTTGGTCTTGCTCCGGAACACGAAGACGCGGTTGGTGAAGTAGGCAAACAGCACGCTCAAAATCCAGGCCGCCGCCTGGCAGACATTGGCGATCAGCGTGTACTGGCTGCTGCCCTGCTCATGCAGGTTCAGCCCCAGGGCCAGCTTGAGCAGTTCATAGACCACCCAGTTGACCAGGGTGGTCAGCATCCCAAACACCAGGTAGGCGCCCATCTCATACACGCGCGGGTTTTTGACCCGCAGGCGGTTCAGCGTTTGTTTCATTCTGTCTCCCGTGTTTTTTTGCTGGTGTCCCCGTCATCCCCCCGGGCGTAGCCGGCGGCCATGATGACATCAAAGGGCAGGGTGGTGGGGGTTTTCTTCTTCCTGGCGGTGATGAAGGAAAACTGCCCTTCCCCAAGCTCCACCACGGTGACGTTGCCGGACTTCATCTGCCCTTCCTCCAGCCACACCAGCTTGATGGGGCAGCGCCAGCGCAGGGAATAGCGCAAAAAGTGCTCGTTCATTGTCAGCCTCCCGGTACCGCGAACACCCGGTAGTTGTCCGCTTCGTACACGGTTTCATACATTTGCGCCAGCTCCGTCTCATTGGCGCCCAGCATGCGCTCATGCGGCCCCAGCAGGATGTAATCGGCCTCATACTTTTGCGGCATGTCAGCGTAATCCCGTGGAGCCTGGTAGAAGGCCCTCAGGTCGTTTTGCCTTTCCCAGGTGTCAAAGCCGTGGTAGTACAGCCACAGGTCCGGCCCCACCACGATGTCCCGCCCCGCCAGAGAGGAAACGGGGTTGATGTGCTGGGTTCCGGTGATAAAACGGCTGTGCTCCGGGGTTTCATCCTTCACAAAATCCGCCAGTTTGACATCGTCCACAGATAACATCTGGAAGTTGCTGACCGCTTCCCGCGTAAGCGCCAGGGCGCCGGTCAAAAACATCACCACCACCGCCATCACGGCAATCACAGGCCGCGCCCGCAGGCCTTTCAGTTTCCCAAACAGTGTGATGGCGTAGTCGGCCGCCGGCATCGCGCACAGCAGCCACCAGACGTAAAACAGCTTGTTGTTGTCATACTCATTGGGCTGGAACAGAATGAACTCCGCCACGATGAAGATGACAAAGGCGCCGGAAAAGAGCCTGCGCTGCCAGGCGTTCTTCTCAAACAGGGCAAACACCAACAAAAGGAAGGGCAGGCCGATGTTCTTTACATAAAACCACAGGTAGAGGTCCCGCAGGCCGTGGCCGCCGGGGTTGTTCACCCAGTTGAACTGGAAGCGCAGGAAGTTCTCGCCGGAGGACTGTGTAAAGGTAAAGGCCAGCAGCTGCGGCAGGGCCAGCGCGACGGCGATGCCGGCGAAGGCCAGCCAGGGCTTCCAGGCTTTTTTGTGAAGGAGGTCATACAGCAAAAAGCCCGCGCTGGCCATGCCCAGGGCCAAAAAGGAATGGGTGTGTGTCAGCGGCAGGCCGCCGGCGAGGACGCCCAGCACCACCACCTGGCGCCTGGGCCAGCGGTCCTGTTTCATCATGTCCAGCAGCAGATACAGGCAGGGCAGCAGGAATGCCCAGCCCGCCAGAAAAGTGCGCTGGGGCACCAGCATGTCGGCGATGATGTTGGACCAGCGCAAATTGTACTGGTGAAACTCCGCGTGGTTGGCGGGGGTCTGGTACCAGCCCTGCAGGATGTTGGAAAGCCTTTCAAGCCAGACGCCCTGCTGCAGCTGGTTGTTTCCCGCCCCACCCAGGGACTGGCCGATGAGGTCCGTGGCATACAAGAACCCCAGCCCGCCGTTGATAAAGACCAGCAGCACTGCCAGCGCAGCCGCGGCCGGTGTCTTGCACACGCGGCGCGCCAGGATGACAGCGCCTGAAAACACCAGCCCCATCATCAGAACCCCTGGCACGATGACCGCCCAGCGCAAAGAAAGGCCCAGCACCAGGAAGCTGGAGGACAGGGAGTTGGCCAGGAAGGGATAGCCCAGGCGCACCCCGGGCAGGATGCTGTAGTCCATGGGCAAGGTCTTGCCCGGCAGGGAGGTGATGATGGACAGGTGGAGGGGCAGGTCCCCATAGGTGGCCTGGCCGGTGTAGAGCGCGCCGCCCTGGGGGCGCAGGATGTGGGTGTGCTGCAAATAGGCGCCAAGCAGCGTCAGCGGCAGGGCGATGAACAGCAAGAGACAGGCGGTCTTCCTTTCCTCTTCGCTGAATTTCGCGGCCTGCGCATTGTCCCGGACAAGGTAGGCCAGCAGGCTCAAGCCAGCCAGGGGTATGAGGGAGAGGTACTGCAGCGCCGCTGTGAAGGGCAGCAAAAAGGCCAGCAGGGCAGGCAGCCACATCATCAAAAACAAGCCGGTGGCCAGGCCCAGCCAGGCGCGGGCCAGGGGGTTTTGCCTGGGCAGCAAAAAGCGGATGATGAACACCCCCGCGCCCAGATAGACAAACAGCAAGACAAAGGCCATCATGCCTGTTCTTCCTCATCAAACGCGGAAAGCCCCGCCATGCGCAGCATCTCCCCGCGCAGGTGGTCGGCGATGCGCTGTTTTTCGTCCCCCGGGAAATCCGGGTCATAGGTGGTGGGCGCGCCAAAGGTGATGGTGTGGTGCTTCTTGTCCGCGAACAGCGGGTAGAACTGTGCGCGCTTGCCGGTGCGCTGGTGGTAAATCTGCGCCACCATCGCAAAGCCGTTGAAAAACTCGCCCACGCCCTCCTTTAAGTAGCCCGGCTGATCCAGGCTCTTGTCGTTGGGGTTCTCCGGGAAAATCAGAATGTTGTCGCCCGCTTCCATGGCGTTGGCGGTCTGGCGGAAGGTGTTCACCAGGGCGCGGGGGTTGTCCCGGTACACGGGGATGCTGTCCAGGGAGCGCATCACCCACTTGAGGAAGGCGGTCACCAGTTTGGTCGCCGGCCATTTCAATTTTTCAGGAATCCATTTCTGGCGCTTGACGGTGTTGTCATACAGGTAGGTGGAGGATTCGTCCGGCGCCGCGATTTCGTCAATCACCCAGGGCCGGAAGGAGAAGGGTACAAAGAGGTTGGTCACCACCGGGCCCCACAATTCGCCGTGGTTGCAGGTGAAGATGATGCTGGTGTCCTTGTGCGGCTTCACGATGTCAGCGCCAATGACCCGGCTGTAAAAAAACGGTCTTAAAATAATGATAATCAGCTTGATGCCGATGCGCTTGCGGTGCACTTTCACCACCAGGTCCTCCAGCTGCTTTTGCAGCGGGATGTTGATGGTGCCGCCTTCCTTCAGGCGCAAAAAGGTGCGGGTCTTCTCCACCACCTGGCGGTCCAGCGGGATTTTGAAGGCCAGCAGGATGGCGGCCGCCACCAGGGTCAGGGCCGGCAGCAGCAGCAGGGGCTGGGCGGTGAGCGTCAAGGAGGCGCCTTTGATGCTGCCGCCGGACATCAGGGTGACCACCGCCAGGCCCACCAGGGCGATCATGGAGCCAATCAGGGCCGCGTATTCAGACAGGGCGCGCTGGGCGCGGGCAAAGGCGCCGTCGGAAGGCGTGTCGCTCACAAAGCGCACCACGTCGCGCATGTCCATCTCCAAGGTTTGCAAAGCCCGCTGTGCCATGGTGACCCCGGCG
>JAAYLK010000120.1 GCA_012521895.1 Clostridiales bacterium | reverse complement strand
GGAAGGAGAAGGTATGCTCGGAAGTGAACTGCAAGCGGCCGATGCCGCCAGTGGCATCCACGACAGGCCCGGTTGGGCGGCAGCGGATAGTGACCAGGCGGCGGCGGCGAAGGCGCAGCATCAGCAATCACCCCGCAGGGAGACGGCGCGGGCGTTGCGGAAGGGGAGCAACTGCAAGCGGACGATGTCGGGCATGGTTTCCTCAAACCAGGAGGAGACCTCGCCCTCGGTGCGCTTGCGCTCGCCCTCGGCCCCGCGGCGGTTGTAGAGGATGACGGCCATCATGGCGCGGATGTTGTCAATGCGCGCGGCCTGGGGGAGAAGCGGGCTGCCGATATAGCCGCAGATGAGCGCGTCGGCCTGGTGGATGTATTCCTGGATGAGGGCATCAGCAGGGAGGGGGACATCATCCGCGATGATGGCCTTGAAGGAAGCGATGGCGGCGGCATCGTTGGGCATGGGCGGGGACCTCCTAACATGGCGGCATTTGGCAAGGGAGGGGGCAAGGCTGGCGCGAGGCGCATATGTTGGCACATCCATCACCCGCGCGCCAGCCCTGCCTTAAATCGCTTTAAAACGCGAAATAAAGCAAGAGGGGAACATCAGGGGGCTTTGACGATGGGCAGGGTGATATATTTGATTGGCTTGTTGCCAGCGTCCACGAGGGCCAGGTGGGCGTAGGTGTTGGCTGCAGCGGGGATGTCGGTCTCGTTGTCGGCCCAGGGAAGGGCGGTAGCAATGGCAGTGTTGTAAACAAAGCCCGAGGCCGCGGCGGTGTTCAAAATCATCTTCCAGGAGTAGCCAGCGGGGGTGGGGGTCATCCCATCCTCAAGCACAATGCGGGTAGAGCCCGAAGTGGAGCCAGCGATGGACTTTGCGCCAACGGTGAGCACCTGGAGGCCATGGAAGATGGAGGCGGCGATTACCTTGGAAGCATCGTAGAGGTAGGCGGCGCAGTGCTTGGAAGCATAGATGGTATCGCGCATGTGCTTTGCCTCGCGCTCCACTTCCACGATGGTTCCGCGCTTGTTGACCAGGCGAAGCGCGCCAGGCTTGATGACATAGGAGCGGGTCTCGCCCAGGACATCATCCTTTTTGATTTTGCTGGACACCAGGATTTGGCAGCCCCAGATTTCGCCCACGATGCCCGAGTTAATCATACGCTGGCCGATGTCGGAAGCGCGGATATAATCGGGGTCCTTGCGCAGGGCGGCGAACTGGTCCGGGGAGACAAGGAGGATTTTTTCACCGTCCAGGGCATCGCCATACATGGTGAGGGCATCGGCAAGGGTGTCCGCGGTGAGGGCGGCGGTCAGCTTGAAAATGCGGTTTACAGGGAGGCCCGCCAGGGAGCCAAAGAGGGCATCATCCGCGGCGTGGTCAATGGACTGGGCGAGTTGGGAGGCAGCCTCGCCCACGGGGTCGCCCACGCCAGAGAGGCGGGCCTCATCGGTGATTTGGACGGCCTTTGCGAACTTTTTGACGGTCACAGGGGTTGCAAAGGAGGTGAGCTCGGTTGCGCTGACTTCGCCATTTTCGGCAACTTCGTCAGCCTTTCCGATGTAGCGGAAGGCGGGGAATTTGAGGGTGTCTCCCGGCTGGCCCTGGAGGGAATTATCCTGGACGGCCAGGGGCAGGAGGGTGATACGGTCCCCAAGTTTGGTTTCTACCAGGTCAGCGATGACCTCGGGGACGATGAGGGAAGCGGTTGTGGTGGTGGGCATTGTGTAATCTCCTTTGTTTTATTTTTTGGTTTGATGGGTGATTGCGCCGGCCTGAGGTCAGGGCTTTTGCACCATCTCCTGATAGGCGGCCTTGTCCTCCTGATACAGCTTTGCCCGGTCTACATAGGTGGCAAAGCGCGGCGGAGAGGGCTTGGTTTTCAGCGGCGCCGCGGCGGCTGGGAGGGCCGCTGCGGACGCGGCCTGGTACACTGCGGAGGCCAGGCGCAGGGAGGCGTCCAGCGCCCGGTCTGTGGAGCAGTCCACCAGTTCCAGCACCTCCCTGGGCAGGTTCAGGGCGATGAGGTGCTCCCGGGCCAGAAATTGCCGCTCGCGCAGGGCGATGGCCTGCTCCCGTTCCTCAAGGCTTGTTTCCCTTTCCACCGCTGTGCTTTCATCCTGGGTTTCCATTGCTTCTGCTTGCGGGTTCATCTCCGGGGTGTCTTCCATGTCGCTTTCTCCTTTTTGTGTTTTTCCTTACGCGGCTCCATGCTACAATTTCGGACAGAAAGCTAAGGAGACCCCCCGGTCGGAAATTGCTTGCTTACCGGATTGACAGGGAGCCTCTGCCGCCATGCAAGGTCAGGGTTAAGGGTCAGCCCCTGCGG
>JAAYLK010000024.1 GCA_012521895.1 Clostridiales bacterium | reverse complement strand
CTCCGCCTCCTGGGAAAAAGCAGCGGGAACCAGGGTGAATACCAGCATCACCAGCAAGCACGCGGCCGTAATCCGTTTTGTCCTGTCAGTTGTTCGCACGGGCAAGCACCTCTTGAAGGAGTGGGTTTGCTAAGGATTGGATGTAGGTTTCCAGCGGTTCATTTCTGTTGACGATGGCTCTTGCGTGGTCAACGCCCACAAAGCGCAAGTGCCAGGGCTCATCCGCGTAGCCGGTAATCTCCGTCCATTCTGCCTTATAACGGACGATGAAACCAAATTCATGCGCGTTGGCCGCCACCCATTGGCCTTCCGGGCTGCGCCCGAAGGAGGCGTTGAGGTTGGTGGAAGCCTTGCGCCCGATGTCGATGGCCAGCCCCAACTGGTGCTCACTCGTCCCCGCAGGGGCGACCAGGAGCTGCGCGCGTTGTTTGCTGCCTGTGGCGCTGACCTTGCGCTGGTAGATGGCCCGCTGGGTCTGATAACTCCTGAAGCCTGAGATGGCCACCAGGGTATGCCCCTCGACCTTCGCGGCGTTAAACAGGCTTTCCAGGGCGCTGGCGGCTTCCGGGCGAAGCAGGACCTCGCTGCTGGTGCGTTTCACATTCGGCATCACCAGGTCATCCGGGCGATAGTCCTGTGTCAGCTGATAGGTACGGTTGACCAGGTAGAGGGTGCCGCCCAGGTTGGTCTGGTCCACCAGCGTATGCACGCCGCCCTGGCCCAGGGAGGCGGCCAGCATCAGCAAGGCCAGCAGTTGTTTGATCATGTCGACTTCTTTTCAAACAGGGACGGATACTGCGCGCGGATTTTCTGCGCGGCAGCCAGCGGCGCGCGGTAGGTGACGCGCGTGCCCTGGTCCTCATGGTTTTCCTGGATGATCCGGCCCTGGCCGCGGATTTCATTGAGGATGTGGTAGGACTCAAAAGGAATCAGCACTTCCTCCACGCGCTCCCGCTTGCGCAGAATCTCTGTGATAGCGCTTAGCAGGTCCTCCATGCCATAGCCGGTCTTCGCGGACACCCGCAGCGTGCCCGGGGGCAGTTTGCTGTACTCGGGCAGTGCGATGTCCCACTTGTTGTACACCTCTATGCGCGGCTGCTCGGACGCGCCTAGGCTGGACAGCACCTCTTCCACCGCTTTTCGCTGCTCCAAGGCAAAGGGGCTGGAGGCGTCTGACACAATCACCAGCACGTCCGCGCCCATGGCTTCGTCCAGGGTGGAGCGGAAGGCCTCCACCAAATCGGTGGGCAGCTTGCTGATGAAGCCGACGGAGTCCGTCAAAAGGAACTCGTCCCCCTCCCTGGTGGCGATTTTGCGGGAGACCGTGTCCAGGGTGGCGAACAGCTGGTCCTTCACCAGGACATCCGCGCCGGAGATGGCGTTGAGCAGGGTGGACTTGCCGGTGTTGGTGTAGCCGACCAAGGCGACGTTGGGCACATCGGAGCTGATGCGGTTTTTGCGGCGTATGCCGCGCTGGCGCTCCAGCTCTTTTAATTCCCCGCGCAAAAACTGGATGCGGTTGCGGATGACGCGCCGGTCCATCTCCAGCTTGCTTTCGCCGGGGCCGCGGGTGCCGATGCCGCCGCCAAGGCGCGACAGGGAAGCGCGCGCCCCAATCAAATGGCTGGCGCGGTAGTTCAGCTGCGCCAGGCTGACTTGCAGCTTGCCCTCGCTGGTGACAGCGCGCTGGGCGAAGATGTCCAGAATCAAAGTGGTGCGGTCAATGACAGGCAGGCCCAGGAGGTCTTCCAGGCGGCTGTTCTGGATGCCGGTCAATTCATCATCCACAATCACCAGGGTGGCTTCCCTTGCCTGGGCCTCCAGGGAGACTTCGCTTGCTTTGCCGGAGCCGATGTAGGTGGAGCTGTCCGGCTTGGTTTTCATCTGCAAGGCAGAGCCCACCACCACGGCGCCCGCGCTTTCCGCCAGCGCGGCCAGTTCATTCAAGGAAGTCTGGCTGTCCGTGCTGACCAGAAAGGCGCGCTCGATGTCGTCCGCGGTCACGCTCATGCCGGTGGTGACCAGCTGGTCATTGGCGGCGATGGCGGTCATCAGCTGGGGATGGTCCAGCAGGCTGACATTTAACATGGTGATGTTGCCCGCCTTTAAAACCCCGCTTTCGTCCGGTGACAGCAGGGCCAGGCTGGCGCCTGTGAGGCTGCCTTCAGCGGAGACCCCCAAGGCGCAGATCGCGTCCAGGCGCAGGCTGGTGAGGGCCGCGATGTCTACCTCAGACAGCATAGGGTCGCCATTGGGGTGGGTGTGGATGCAGCGTACGCGGCTCAATCGCTGCTCGCTACGCCGCTGCCCCAGGTCCTGCAGGCTGACGCGGTCCGCCTGGCCGACGGAAACATCCAGCACCTGGCCATTGCGGGCCAGGTAAACTGAAATCTCACGCCGGACCAAGGCGGTCAACCTGGCCAGCTCAGCGGCCAGGTCCTGCGGCAAAAATTCGTCCGAGGCGACCTCAGCCTCATACAGGGCAAGCAGCTCCTGCTTGACGCTGTCGCGGATGCCGCTGAGGTTGCCGTTTAATTCATTCATGATCGTAGGTTTTACTCCTGGTTCCTGTTCTTCTGATAGTCTTCAATGGCGGCGTGGATGGCTTCCTCCGCCAGCACCGAGCAGTGCATCTTGGCAGGCGGCAGGCCGTCCAGCGCCTCGGTGACCGCTTTGTTGCTCAGTTTGAGCGCTTCTTCCAAGGTCTTGCCGCGCACCATTTCCGTTGCCATGGAGCTGGTCGCGATGGCGGCGCCGCAGCCGAAGGTGCGGAAGCGCACATCGGTGATGATGTCGTTTTCCACCTTGATGTACATCTTCATGATGTCGCCGCACTTGGCGTTGCCGACCTGGCCGATTCCGTTGGCGTCTTTCAGCGTGCCCACGTTGCGCGGGTTGTTGAAATGGTCCATCACTTTATCACTATACATGGTTTTACTCCTTATTCATAGAGGGGCGACATGGCCCTGAGGGTCTTGACGATGCCGGGCAGAACGGCTTTGACCTGGTCAATTTCTTCCTGCGTGCTGTCTTCTGACAGGGTCAGCCGCAGACTGCCGTGCGCGGTTTCGTGGTCCAGGCCAATGGCCAGGAGCACATGGGAAGGGTCCAGGGAGCCGGAGGTGCAGGCGGAGCCGGATGAGGCCGCAACGCCTGCCAGGTCCAGGCGCAGCAGGAGGGCTTCGCCTTCAATGTAGCGCACGGAGATGTTCAGGTTGTTGGGCAAGCGCTGCTGCGGATGGCCGTTGAGGCGGGTTTCTGGAATGGTGTCCAGGATGCCTTTCATCAGGTCATTTCGCAGCGCTTCGATCTTCCCGGTTTTCTCAGTAAGGTTTTTATAGGCCAGTTCTATGGCAGTCCCCAGACCGACAATCCCCGGAATGTTCTCCGTGCCCGCGCGGCGCAGGCGCTCCTGCGCGCCGCCTTGCAGCAGGGACTCAATGCGCACGCCTTTTTTGATGTACAAGGCGCCAACGCCCTTGGGGCCGTGGAACTTGTGCGCGGACAGGGACAGCAGGTCCACATTCCAGTCCTTCACATCCACAGGCATTGTGCCGACCGCCTGCACGGCGTCGGTGTGGAAGAGCACTTTGCGCTCCCTGGCGATTTCGCCGATTTCCTTGATTGGCTGCAGGGTGCCGATTTCGTTGTTGGCTGCCATGATGGTGATGAGGGTGGTGTCCTCGCGAATGGCTTTCCTGACATCCTCGGGATTGACGCGTCCGTATTCATCGACCTTCAGCAAAGTGACGGTAAAACCTTGCTTTTCCAGCGCTTCCAGCGTATGCAAGACGGCATGGTGCTCAATGGTGGTGGAGATGAGGTGCCTGCCTTTTTTAATGTTCGCGTAGGCGGCGCCCTTGATAGCCCAGTTGTCGCTCTCCGTGCCGCTGGAGGTGAAAAACACTTCAGCGGGCGCGCAGTTGAGGGCTGCGGCCACCTGGCGGCGGGCTTCCTCCATCGCCTTGCGGGCCTCCCGCCCGGTAGCATAGATGCTGGACGCGTTGCCGAAGCATTCAGTGAAATAGGGCAGCATGGCTTCCACGACCTGGGGATGGACCTTGGTGGTCGCGGCATTATCGAGGTAGATTTGGTTCAAGCGGTTCCTCCATCGTCCGGGACCAGCCCGGAGTTGTTGATGATGTCCTGAAGGGACACACGGGCCATCAAGGCGTCGATTTCATCCGTGACACTGTGAAAGACACGGTGCAGCCTGCAGGTGTCCACCTGTTCACACAAGCCTTGCGTGTTGACGCAGTGCGCCAGGGTGGTTGGTCCTTCCATGGCATGGACAATCTGGTGCAGGCTGATGTCCTTGGCAGGCTTCGCCAGCAGGTAGCCGCCTTGCTTGCCGCGGACTGACTGGACAAGGCCTTCCCGGCGCAATTGACCCAGCAACTGCTCCAAAAAGTCGCCAGGCAGTTTTTCCTGGGCAATCCGGCCCAGGGGCTGTGGGCCTTCCATGGTGTTTTCAGCCAAAAAAAGCAGCGCCTGCAAGGCGTACCGGCTTTTGCGTGACAGCTTCAATGCTCCCTCCATGAATCCCGATGGTTTTCATCGGGAATGGAAAGAGAATACCACTGCATATCCAGGGATGTCAATGCAATCCAACCTGGTCGAGCTTGTGGCTGTACCTGTCTCTGGCAAGGCTTGACAGGAGGTTGTATGTCGCTTTGTTTACGGGATTGTTCTCAAGATCCATCAAGCAGGCGCTGGTCTCTTCAATCAATTTCATGTCGTTGACGCCAAAGTCATTCAGCATCCTGCCGTGCTGGCGGGTGCCCAGGAACTCCCCCGGCCCGCGCAGCTCCAGGTCCTTCTGGGCGATTTCAAAGCCATCATTGGTCTTGGCCAGGGTGGACAGGCGCTCGTTGGCCTCCCCCAGTAAAAAACACCAGCTCTCCTTCTGCCCGCGGCCCACCCGGCCGCGCAGCTGGTGCAGTTGGGCCAGGCCAAAATTCTCGGCGTCCTCAATCACCATGGTGGTGGCGTTGGGAACGTCCATGCCCACTTCAATCACCGTGGTGGACACCAGCACCTTGGCAGTGCCGGCGTAAAACTCACCAAGCGCCTGTTCTTTTTCCGCTTCTGTCTGGCTGCCATAGGTCAGCGCCATGCCAATGCCCTTGAGCGGCCCCTTGGACAGTTGGTGGAACAGCGCGACAGCGGACTGCTTCTCCTGGTCCGCTTCCTCATCATCCTCAATCAGGGGACAGACCAGGTAGCTCTGTTCCCCTTCCAGGGCTTTCGTTCTGATGTACTGGTAGAGGTCGTCCCGCTTGCCCTGGGGCACAATCCGGGTCTTCACCGGGGTGCGGCCCGGGGGCAGCTCGTCCATGATGCTGACTTGCAGGTCACCGTACAGCACCAGCGCCAGGGACCGCGGGATGGGTGTTGCGGACAGTGCCAGGATGTGCGGCACCAGGTGATCGGCCCGGTCCGCCAGGGTCTGGCGCTGCCTGACCCCAAAGCGGTGCTGTTCATCAGTGATGGCCAGCCCCAGTCTGTGGTAGCGGACATCCTTGCTGATCAGGGCATGGGTGCCAATCACCAACTGCCAGCTGCCGTCCGCGATGCCTTCCAGCGCTTCCCTTCTCTGGGCTGCTTTCATGCTGCCTGTGAGCAAACCGCAAGTGATGCCAAAGGGCGACAGCATTTTCTGCGCGTTCTCATGGTGCTGCCTCGCCAGCAGCTCTGTCGGCGCCATCAAGGCGCACTGGTAGCCATTGCTGATGGCGCAGACCGCCGCCCCAAAGGCCACCGCGGTCTTCCCGCTGCCGACATCGCCCTGGACCAGGCGGCGCAGGGCCTGCCCGGTGCCCATGTCCTGGGCGATTTGCGACAGCGTGTTTCGTTGCGCGCCGGTAGGCGCAAAAGGCAGCTTGGTCCAGAAATCCTCTGCTGTTGCCTTTGCGTTGACCAGTTTCGGCCCAGCCTGCCCCTGCGGGCCGGCCTGTCGGATGGCCAGTTGATACAGCAAGAGGTTTTCAAATCCCAGCCTGCGTCTGGCCTGTGCCAGGTCCTCCATGTTTCGCGGCTGGTGGGAGGACTGCCAGGCTTGATAGCGGCTGATGAGCCTGTGTTCCCGCAGGAAGGAATCCGGCAGGCTTTCTTTGGTTGATATAGCGACCTTGTCCAGGGCTTGCAAAACGAAGCTGGAAAACACCTTGCCGGGCAAGCCGGGCAATGGCGCATATTGCGGGATGATGCCCTTGTCATGGATGATTTGGGGGTTGAGGAGGTTGAGCGCGTTCTGGCGGCGCTGCGCAAGCCCATACAGGGTAATTCTCTGCCCTTTTAGCAGCTGCTTGGCCATCCAGGGCTGGTTGAACCAGGTCAGGCTGATGCTGTCGCTTGCGTCCATAACCCTTGCGCGCACCATGGACCGTCCGCCAAAGTAGGACAGCGTCGGCGCGGCCTGAACAATCCCCTCCACGCAAGCCTCCCCCACGGTCACCCGGGCAATGGGCGTGGGTTCCTGGGCAAACAGGTAGCCCTTTGGCAGGTGGTTGAGCAAATCCTCCAGGGTGGTGATACCGGCCTGGAGCAAGGCTTCTCTTCGTTTGGGGCCAAGGCCTTTCAAGGTCTGCAAATCATTCATCTTCTACTGAAAAAAGCTGCCACAAGACAGCTTTTGTGCGGTTTGCAATCAAATGTTTCACTCAACAGAGAGCAGGTAGAAGTACAGCTGCTGACCGCCGCGGTGAACCTCCACATCGCAATCCGGGTAGAGCTCCTCCAGCTGGTCGCGCAGCGCCTGCGCGTCCTTTTCATCGG
>JAAYLK010000119.1 GCA_012521895.1 Clostridiales bacterium | reverse complement strand
GAGTGAACGAAACGGAGGAAACCATGGATAAGAAATATGTTGTTGGCGTCTACAGGACCGAGCAGGAAGCCGTCTCCGCCATCCGCAGACTGCACGAGATGGGCTATACCAGCGATGACATTTCCGTCATTTCCAAGGACCCCGAGCGCTTCGGCTTCATTGAAAACCAGACCGATGTGGTAATGGAATCGCCCAAGGCGGTTGCCAGGAGCGCCGGCGCGGGCGCCGCGGCAGGCGGCCTGCTGGGCGGCATCGGCGGCCTGCTGATTGGGTTGGGCGCGCTGGTGATTCCGGGCGTTGGCCCCTTCCTGGCTGCCGGCCCCATCGTGGGCGCCATTGGCGGCTTGGCGGCGGGCGGCACCGTTGGAGGCGCCCTGGGGGCTTTGGTGGGCCTGGGCATTGACAAGGAAGAAGCGCGTGATTATGAGGCCGCGCTGGAGCGCGGCGAGCTGCTGGTCATTGTGCACGCTCCGGGTGACCGCTATGACCAGACCTATGACATCTTCCGCTATCCGGAGGAGGAGTACTACCGCCATTACAAGCGCATGGGTATCAACAACTACCCGCATGACCCGGTGTTGGACCCCATGGACGTGAACAGGGACCACCGCACGAATACCTGAAACGGACAATCACAATGAACGGAACTTCCACGGCAGTTGAACAAACGCCCGTGACCTGGTAAACAGCCGGCCGCCCGCAAGACACCGGGCGGCTGGTTTTTGCTCAAACGCCGCTTTCCAGGCTGCCCAAGCGCGGTAAAATGCGCCAAACAGCGGATAAAATTCGTGTTGGACGTGTGTGTTGGGAGAAAAGCCAAAAAAAGTTCATGAACAATGTGCAAACCGGCTTGATGGTGGTATACAAACTATGTGCCGAACAGGCAACAAGAAATGATGGAGGTACTGCTATGTTACTAAACCTCGTGCTCTGGGCCATTTTCGGCGCGATTGCCGGTTGGATTGCTTCTAAAATCGTTGGCGGTGACAACACCCTGGGTGTCAACATCATCCTGGGCATCATCGGTGCCGTGGTCGGCGGCTTTGTCGCGGGCCTGCTGGGCATTGACTACAACGCCGGTTTCAGCATCGGCTCCCTGTTGGTCGCAGTTGGCGGTGCCATCATCGTCATCCTGATCGTCCGCGCGCTGCGCAGGGCCGGCTAAGACCAAGTAAACCAAAGCAAAGGGCTGCCGTGCGCAGCCCTTTGCTTTTTGTCCCAATTGGGCTTGGGCCCATGGTGGTATATTCCACATGGAAGGATTCTTTTTCAAGGAGGTTCCCATGTACCTGGATTCTACCATGCTTTTGTTGATTCCCGGCTTGCTGCTGGCGCTGTTCGCCCAAAGCCGGGTCAAGGCCACCTATGCCAAATATGCCAGGGTGCCCATCGCCTCCCGCCTCACCGGGGCGGAGGCCGCCCGCCGCATCCTGCGTGACAGCGGCAACGACGTGGTGCAGATTCAGCCCGTCCAGGGCCAGCTGACAGACCACTATGACCCCAAAAGCGAAGTGCTGCGCCTGTCAGAAGGCGTGTATGACACGGCCAGCGTGTCCGCGGTGGGCATCGCCGCGCACGAGGCCGGCCACGCCATGCAAAAGCGGGATGATTATGCCCCCCTGGGCCTGCGCACCCTGGTGGTGCCCACGGTCCGGATTGGGTCCACCCTGTCCATGCCCATCTTCATCATCGGCCTGCTGATGTCCTTTCGCCCGCTGATTTACGCCGGCATCGTGCTTTTTTCGCTGACGGTGGTATTCTCTTTGATTACCCTGCCGGTGGAGTTCAACGCCTCAAAGCGCGCGGTCGCCATGCTGCGCAATTCCGGGGTGGTCACCACGGCGGAAGAAGAAAAGGGCGTGCGCGCGGTGCTCAACGCCGCCGCCTGGACTTATGTGGCCGCCGCGGTCGGCGCGGTGCTGCAGCTGCTGCGTTTGGTGCTGTTGGCCCGCGGCGGCAGCCGGAGGAATGATTGACCTGACGGAAAACTTGTTCTAAACAGAACGAGCGCCCCGGAACATTGTTCTTGGGCGTTTTTTCTGCTACCATGAACGTGTACGAAATAGGAGGAAGCTGGCGATGCACTGGCTCAAGCGGCTGTTTGGTGTGGAGAATCTTGTCAAGCCCGACAAGCGTCTGGGCGAATTGCCCGGCTCCAAACAAGCCTACAACGATGTACTAAAAATCGCCACGCCGGCCATCCTGGAGCTGGTGCTGATGAGCCTGATTGGCTCGGCGGACACCATCATGGTGGGGCAGCTGGGCAGCATCGGGCTGTCGGCGGTCTCCCTGCCCAGCCAGCCGCGCATGATCATGCTGGCGCTGTTTTTCGCCCTCAACGTGGGCGTCACGGCCATCGTGGCCAGGCGCAAAGGGGAAGGGCGCAGGGAGGCTGCCAACGCCACCCTGCGCAACGCCCTGCTGCTGTGCTTCACCCTGTCCCTCATCGTGATGGCCCTGGCGGTGATTTTCGCGGAGCCCCTGATGCGCCTGGCCGGCGGGCATGACCGCACGGCGGAGGACGCGCTGGTCCTGCAAGGCGCCATCGACTACTTTGTCATCATGGCCTACGCCCTGCCCATCAACGCGGTCAGCATGTGCGTCAACGCCGCCCTGCGCGGCGTGGGGGACACCAAGATTCCCATGAAGGTCAACTTTGTCTCCAACATCGTCAACGTCGTTTTCAACTACCTGCTGATCTTCGGCCACCTGGGCTTCCCCCGGCTTGAAATCCGCGGCGCCGCCATCGCCAGCGTCATCGGCATGGCCACGGGCATGGTGCTGTCCCTTTTGGCCGTGGTGCACAACGAGGGCAGCTATTTGCGCATCTCCCGGCGTGACAACTGGCGCGTCGACCCCCACACCATGTCCTCCATCATCAAGGTGGGCGGCAACGCCGTGGTGGAGCAGGCCAGCATGCGCTTTGGCTTTTTCATCTACTCGCGCATCATGTATTCCCTGGGCGTCACGCTGTTTGCGGCCCACAACATCGCCATGCAGTTCCTGGCGCTCACCTTCAATTTTGCCGACGGCCTGTCCGTCGCCGCAACCTCATTGGTGGGGCAGAACCTGGGCAAGGACAGGCGGGACCTAAGCCTGCTGTACGGCAAGGTCACCCAGCGCATCGCGCTGGTGATGAGCCTGGTGATTGGCGCCCTGACGGCGATTTTCCGCTTCCCGCTGTCCACCCTCTTCATCAACCCCGGCACGCCCGACGCCGCCAACGTGATTTTGTTCGCGGCGGAGACCATGCTGATTGTGGCGCTGATGCAGCCCCTGCAGATGAGCGCCGTGGTGCTCTCCGGCGGCCTGCGCGGCGCGGCTGACAACCTGTATGTGGCCGGCGTCATGATGGTGTGCGTGTCCATCATCCGCCCCGTCATGGCCTGGCTGGCGGTGGATGTGTTCAAGATGGGCCTGGCGATGACCTGGCTGTTGAGCCTGTCGGAAATCGGCCTGCGGCTGGTTTTCTTCTACTGGCGCTTTGACAGCATGAAATGGGCGCACCGGCGCGTATAAACCGGCTCATCAACGTGTACAATCCTTTCAATGACAGAGAATAAACGGAGGTGCCCATGTCTGAAAAGAAAATGACCGTCAAACAGCTGGAAACCAAGATAGCGACTATCAACGAATCCATCGCCAAGCTCAAGGAGCGCATCACCAAGCTGGACGCGCAGAAAAAGGAACTGCAGGCGCAAAAGCGCAAGCAGACTGCCGCCGCGAACAAGAAGACTACAGCCAAAAAGGCCACCACCACCAAGAAGACGGCGGCGGCCAAGAAGACCACCGCCGCCAAAAAGACCACAGCGGCCAAGAAAACCACCACCACCAGGAAGACCACCGCCAAGAAGGCGGCGCCTAAAAAGGATGAAGGCCTGCTGGAAGGCGTGCTGGACAGCCTCAAGGACGCGGGCTTCAAGCCGGAGGACATCCTGAAGAACATCCTGGGCGGTAAATAAGTTTAAATGTCAAGGCTTGCAAAACCGGCTCCGACGCAGGGCCGGTTTGTTTGCGGCCGCTGGCAAGGCTCCGGGAGAAAATGGTCGTGAAGGCGCGCGTAAAACACATCAACGCGGTGTACAATCCCTGTACAGGCACCCAAAAGGAGGAGCACACCATGTCAGAAAAGAAACCCGCCACCAGGAAGACAAAGACAGACGACAAGAAGGCGGTTGAACAGAAGAGCGAAGCCGCCGCCAAGAAGACCACCGCCCAAAAGGCCGCCCCGGCAGAGAAGAAAACCACAACCAAAGCAACCACGGCGGAGAAGAAACCGGCTGCCGCCAAGAAGGCCGCGCCGGCGGAGAAGAAAACCACTACCAAAGCAACCACGGCGGAGAAGAAAACGACGGTCGCGAAGAAGCCTGCCACCTCCCAGGCCACCACCACAGGCAAAAAAACAACCGCGGCCAAACAGCCCGTGGCCAGGAAAACCACTGCCCCCAGTGCGCCCCAGCCCCAGGACCCGCAGGAGGCGGAACGCCTCTTTGACGGTGTTGTGGATGCTGTGAAGGAGATCCTGCCGTCTTCCGGCGAAATCATCGAGAAAATCATCGGCAAGAAAAAGAAGAAGTAATTTTACTCAACCGAATGAACAATCCGCGCGCCTGATTGGACGCGCGGATTGTTCATTTTGATTACATCATGAAGTGTACTCCGGAATCAGGCCAGGTAGTCCGCCTCCGCTGCCTTGATCATCTTCTCGCACAGGTCCACCTGTTTTGTGTCCTCCGGGAACAGGGGGGCCAGCGGGGCGCGCACGCTGCCGCAATTGATGCCCTTGCGGCGCAGCAGCTCCTTGATGACGGCGTACATGTTGCCTTTGGCACCCACCAGGGCGTAGATGACGCGGCAGATTTCATTCTGCAGCGCGATGGCCTTCCCGTTCTCGCCGTCCGCGACCAATTGGTACAGCTTCACATACAATTTTGGCATGGCCGCGTAGGTGCCGCCGATGCCGCCCGCGGCGCCCATCATGAGGCCCGCGGCCAATTGCTCGTCCGGGCCGTTGAACACGGTCAGTTTGCCCCCTCCCAGGTCGCGGAAGACCTGGATGTCCATGGCGGGCATGGAGGAGTTCTTGACGCCCACCACGCGGGGGTTCTTCATCATTTCAGTCAGCAGGCTGGAAGTCAGGCTGACCCCGGCCAATTGCGGGATGTTGTAGATGATAAAGTCGGTCCTGGGCGCGGCGGAACTGATGTCGTTCCAATATTTGGCGATGGCGTGCTCAGGCAGGCGGAAGTAGATGGGCGGGATGGCGGCGATGGCGTTGACGCCCAGTTTTTCCGCGTGCGCGGCCAGCTCCATGGAGTCGCGCGTGTTGTTGGCGGCCACGTGGGCGATGATGGTCATCTGGCCGCCAACGGCTTCCATCACGGCCTCCAGCAGGTCCTTGCGCTCCTGGACGCTGAGGTAGATACACTCCCCGGAGGAACCGTTGACGTACAGCCCCTGCACGCCCTGGGCCAGGAGGTGGCGCGCCAGCGCCTGGCTGCGGGACTTGGACAGGTTGCCTACATCATCGTAGCAGGCATAAAAGGCGGGGAAGATGCCCTGGTAGGCTGTGGTAGCGTTCATTTGTTCGAAACTGCCTTTCATCGTATTAACCCTTGACCGCGCCGATGGTGATGCCGCGGGTGAAGAAGCGCTGGAAGATGAGGAAGATTAAGACAATCGGGATGGCCGCGATGGCGGCGCCCGCCATGATCAGGCCAAAGTCGGTGGACATCTCCTGCTGCAGCTTGGCGATGCCGACGGAAATGGTCATCGTGCGCTCGGTGTTGAGCATCAGCAGCTGGAGGAAGTAGTCGTTCCAGGTGGAGATGAAGGTGAAGATGGCCAAAGCGCCGATGCCCGGCGCCACCATGGGCAGCACAATCTGGATGAAGGTCTGGATTTCGCCCGCGCCGTCAATGCGCGTGGCTTCCAGGATGGACCCGGGGATGTTCTCTGCGAACTGCTTCATCAAAAAGACGCCAAAGGGCCAGCCCACCGTGGGCAGGATGACGGCCCAGGGGGTGTTGTGCAGGCTTAGGAAGCTCATTTCCTTCAGCAGCGGGATTAAAATGACCTGCTTGGGCAGGGCCATGGCCATGACGAAGATGGAAAAAATCAGGGCGCGGCCCGCGAAGCGCTTCTTGGCGATGGCGTAGCCCGCCATGGTGGCGGTGACGCTGGTGAGCAGCATGGCCATGGCACAGATGAACAGGGTGTTCCACAGCCACTTGAGGGCCGCTTTGCTAAACAGGCGCGTGTAGTTGTTCAGCTGGGGCGCCGCGGGCCAGCTTGTGCCGGTCTGGCTGATGTAGGCATACAAGGCATAGGCCACCGCGCCCAGCATCACGGTGATGCCAACGATGAGGCCCAGGGTGTGCAGGGCCTGCTTTTTGTGTAGCAGGAGCAAAAGGGCGATCACCGCGATGGCCAGCAGGATGGGCAGGCCGACTACCTGCAGGAAGGCGGCCCAGCCGGGCTCCCCGGTGTTGAGCAATTCCAGCGGGAACCACTGCGGGGTTCTGGAGTTGATCACCTTGGCGGATTTGAAGGAGCCGGTGATGATCCAGAACAGCGGAAAGGCGAAGAACACCACCAGGGCCATCAGCAGCGCCAGGGCCAGCACGCGGTAGGGGGTGGTCCGTTGAACAGTCGTTTGCATACTCTCTCCCCCCTTACTCGTTATCCGTCTTGGCCAGGCGGAACTGGAAGTAACTGAACACGGCGATCAGCAGGGCCAGCAGCACGCCCATGGCGTTGCCGTAGCCGTACTGGTTGTACTGGTAGGCGTGCTGGAAAATCTTGTACATGATGGTGTTGGTGGAGTTGTTGGGGCCGCCGGAGGTCAGCAGCTGAATCAGCGCGAAGCACTGGAAGGAGTTGATGGTGGTGATCACCAGAATGTACAGCGTGGTGGACATAATCTGCGGCCATTTGATCTTCCAGAACACCTGCAGGTTGTTGGCGCCGTCCACCTCCGCCGCCTCCACCAGCGAGGGGTCCACGTTGGCCAGGGCCGAGATGTACAGCACGATGGGCTGGCCGATGGAGGTGGTGAGCAGGATGGTGATGATGCACCACAGGGCATAGGCCGGGTTGCCCAGCCAGTTGATGTTTTTGCTGATGATGCCCAGGTTGGTGAAGACGTAGTTGAGCAGGCCGTAGTAGTTGTTGAACATCCACTTCCACACCACCGTCACCGCCACCGTGCCCGTCACGATGGGCAGGTAAAAGATGACGCGGTAAAAGGAGGAGGCGGCGTTGCCCATCTTGTACACCACCGAGGCCACCCACAGGGAAAAGAGGGTGACAACGGGCACAGAGACCAGGACAATCACGATGGTGTTCCAGCTGGCCTGCAAGAACACCTTGTCCTTGAAGGCGTTGACATAGTTGGTGAAACCCACAAAGTCAAAGCTGGTCATGGAATAGTTGGTGAAGCTGGTCACCAGCGCCATGCCCATGGGGAAGATGACAAAGCCAAAGAAGAACAGCAGGCTGGGCAGCATGAAGGCATAGCCCACCTGGTTTTCCCTTCTTTTGCGCTTTCGTTCTTGCTCGGCCAGGGTGTACTGCACAAAATCCTCCTTTGACGGTCTGAAGATGCTCTGTTGAAAACGGCTCCCCGCCGCTGGGGGCGCAGGAGCGCGTCTGGGTGTTCAAAGGGATGGGCGGCAGGTGCCTGGCATCTGCCGCCTGAAGGCTTCTAATTTCGCGTTGGCGTTGTTCACGTACACTTCGACTTCCGCGGCCACATCGCCGCCGTTGAAGATGCGCTGGAGCAGGTTCCACCACTCGGTGCGCTGCACGGGCCAGTTGGGCGTGACGCTGTAGTAGTCGCCCAGGTAGGGCATGAACACGGAGAATTCCTTGAAGGACTCTTTTTCACTGCCGGTGTAGATGTCGCCAAAGGAGGCGCGGACCGGGAAGAAACCGGTGGCGTACACGCTCTTGGGGCCCTGGTCGGCGTCGGAGGTCACAAAGCGGATGAATTCCTTGGCGGCTTCGGCGCGCGCGGCGTCGCCGTTGTCAAAGATGCCAAAGCCCCAGATGCCGCCAGCCAGTTCGGGGTTGCCCTCGTTGGTGGGGAAGGCCATGGCGTAGGGGGTGAAGTCGACGTTGGCGGCGTAGTTGCTGGCGTTGGCGGCGTTCCAGGCCAGGGTCATGGCGGAGGTGCCGTTGGCAAACAGCTGGAGCTCGTCAGCGGCGGCGATGCCGGTGTCGGCGGTCAGCAAGCCGGCGTTGACCATGTCAACCAGCTTCTGCAGGCCCTTGATGCCCGCTTCGCTGTTCATGGTGTAGGCGGTGTGCTCGGGGTTGGTGAAGGAAGCGGAGTAGAGGTTCATGGCCAAAGCACAGGTGCCCTGGTCGCCGCCCTGGCCGCCGCAGTAGATGATGCCGGGCACGGCGACGCCGTCATCAACGAGGGCTTGCATGGCTTTTTCGAAGTTTTCGGTGGTCCAGGTGCGGGTTTCCTGATCCAGGTACTGCAGCGCGCCGGCTTTCTCAAAGACTTCGTAGTTGATGCCCATGGTGTGGGTGGTCATGCACAGGGGGAACTCGTAGTAGACGCCTTCGGGGCTCTTGCAGGCGGCGACGACGGCTTCGCTCACGGCAGAAATGTCAGCCAGGGCTTCTTCGGTCCACAGGTCAGAGATGTCCAGCATTTTGCCGGCCTTGCCCCAGTTGCTCACCAGGCGCTCCGGGCCTTCCATTACGATGTCGGGGGTGGTGCCGGATTCAATGGCGGTGGTCACCTGGACGTCGCCATCGGTGTAGTTGAGGTACTCAACGGACACTTCGATGTTGGGATATTTCTCGTTGAACGCGGCCAGGATGCCGTCCACGATTTCGCGGTTGCCCCAGCCACCGATGGGATAGGTCCACAGGGTGATGCTGGTCTTTTCTGCCGCAAAGGCCAGGCCGGCCAGGGACAGAAGCAGGGCGGCGGTCAAAAGAAGCGCGACAAGTTTCTTTATGTAGGGTTCCTCCTTGTGTAATGCGGCAAGTCAATGCCTTCGTATGAGCATCATAGGGCTAACATCCTACAATGTCAATACATAAATTGTAGAAAATTGCGAAAAATTGACCTTATTGCCCGGAATAGCCGGAATTCGCCGGAAATATCTGACAAAATAAAAATTATGTAGGATGAATATTTCATGCCCAACAATTGACAAAAAGCACCGCATCTGCGTATATTGAGCAATGTAGAACAAAGGGAGGTCTGTCATATGAAGCGTGAGGGAGAAAAGCTGTACGCGCGCGTGTTTCGGCAGGTTCGGGCCTATATCTTGCAAAACAACCTCCAGCCGGGGGACCTGCTGCCCACTGAGCAGGCGCTGGTGGAGATGCTGGGCGTCAGCCGCAACGTGCTAAGGGAGGCCATCAAGTCCATGGAGCTGCTGGGCATGGTGTCCGCCCAGCCGGGCCGGGGTACCATCCTGCAGCACTTCAACCTGGACTTTGTCTTCCAGAACGTGATTTTCGCGGCCGCGGCGGAAGAGGACCACGCGGTGGCTGAAATGCTGGACATCCGCAAGCGCCTGGAGCTGGGCTACATGCGCGTGGCCTATGCCACCCTGCAGCAGGAGGACATCAAAAAGCTGCGCGCTATCATGGACCAGATCCACGAGCGCTGGAAGGCCCACCAGTTCTTCCACGATGATGACAAGGCCTTCCACATGGCGCTGTTTGCCAAGGTTGACAACAAGACCCTGCGCTCCATGATGGACGCCATCTGGGATGTGGACGCCAACTTCAAGACCGAGGAAAAGTTCAAATACCTGGATGACACCATCATCAAGCACGAGAACATCGTCCGCGCCCTGGAAGCGGGCAATGACGAAGCCTTTGAGGCGGCCATGCTGGCCCACTTCGCCTCCGGCAAGTACTGGCACCAGGGCCGGTCCTTCGCGGAGTATTAAT
>JAAYLK010000118.1 GCA_012521895.1 Clostridiales bacterium | reverse complement strand
CGTGACCTTCGCTCCCATCCTGGCAGGGCAAGCCCTGCCAGGCTTAACGCTCCGGTACGGTTCCTTTCGAAAAAAGGCAGGCCTTTTTTCGGGAGGAGGCGGCCTGAAGCGGAGGGCCTTCCGCTGCTTCGCAGCGGAAAACCGGAAGCGGAAGGAGAGCCGACGAGGCTACGCCTCGCTCTTTCGGCTTCGCGGAGCCATCAAAAATCCTCATCCCACCTGTGCGTTTCTGCTTTCATTTAGTATTACTGCGTGATCTCAATCACTGCGTACAAAGGCAAATGTTCAAGCTGGATGGCCAGTCCTTCCTCATTTTCTTGTAAAGCATAGGGCATTTGCTCGCCGCTCAGGCTGTGGATGCTGACCACGCCTTTTATACTTGAGAACACGGTGATGTTTTCCATTGCCTGCAAGCCCTTGCCCGGCACATAATTGAAATTGAACAGGTGAAGGAAGGTTGCGCCCCCGCTTGCGTTCCGGCGCAGGCCCACCCGCAGGTCGGTCAGGCGCGCCGTGCGCACCGGCTTCATCACCTGGCGCAGGGCGGCGGTGAAGCGCGCCATGGCCACCTCGGCGAAGTCGGAATCCTGGGTCCTGGTCAGGCGGCTGGTCTGCCGCAGCGCTTCTTCCAGGCCGGCGTCCAGTTGGCCATGCGCCAAAACCTTCCCGCCCTGCCGGGCGTAGGCAAGCAAGGTTTCCTGCTGGCTTTCACTCAACGCACCGCAGTCCGCCAGGATGAGCAGGGGGTATTCCTGCAACACTGCCATTTCAAGCGGTTCATGCTCACGCAGGACAAGCGCGTCAAACAGCACCTGGTAGGTGGACAGGGCTTTGACCACCTCAATGCAGGGCCTGTCCCGCTTCGCTTCACTGCCTTGCGGGAGAAAGCCATTTGGCGGCAGCAGCGCCAGGGCGTCGCCCCTGGCACCCGAACCGAAAAACCGGGGCCGGCTCTTGATGAAGGCTTGCGCTTCCTCCAGCACCGGGCTGTTGTCCAGGGCCGGAACTGCCGCCCCGGCGGCGGCGGCTTCCAGCAGCAAGAGGGCATGCGCGTTTTGCAGGCTGCCGTCCTGCGCCAGAAAGCGTTCAAACTGTTTGATCAGCTGCGCGGCGCGCAGCATCTGCCAGGAGACCATCGGGTTGTCAATCTGTGCCTCGTATACCATGGGTCTGCTCCTTGTAAACCTTGTGCTTGCAGTATGGGCAGGCGCCGTCAACGTGTCAATGCCGGGCCTGCCATGATTGCGCTGAACGCGGGATTTCGTTATGATAGGGGATAGAATAAAACCGAGGTGGTGTTATGAACATGGAACACAAAGGCCAGGTGCTGGCGCTGGACATCGGCGGCACCAACACGCGCATCGCGCTGGTTGAACAGGATGGCACGCTTACCCACTTCCTGCGCTTTCCCTCCAGCCAGTGGAACAAGGAAAACCCCCTCCGGGGCCTGATCCAGGTGATTGAGACCTATTTGAAGGAGCACAAGCCGGACCGGCTGCTGGCCGTCGCCCTGGGCGTGCCCGGCGCTGTGGACCGCACGCAGCGCTTTGTGGTGAACGTGCCCACCATCCCCTCCCTGGACGGCACCGCGCTGGCGGATGAGCTGGAGGCGGCCTTCCGGTTGCCGGTCTACCTGGACCGTGACGTAGTCATGCTCTACCACCAGGCCGCGCATGAACTGCGCATCCCGGGCGACGCGCTGACGGCCTGCTTCTTCATCGGCACCGGCCTTGGGAACCTGCTCGTCTTTAACGGCGTGCCCTACACCGGGGACCACGGCATCGCGGGCGAGCTGGGCCATATTCCCCTGCAGGGCAAGGAGGGCGTCTGCGGCTGCGGTCAGCGTGGCTGCGCGGAGCTGTACATGTGCGGCCACGGCATGGTGGCCCTGCGCAACAAGCACTACCCCGGGGAGGACCCGGACCTGCTCTTCACCCTCCACGTCAACGAGCAGCCGGTGCAGGACTATTTAAACCTGATGGCCGATGTCATCGCGACGGAAATGATCATCCTGGACCCCGGCGCCGTGCTCTTTGGCGGCGGCATCATCCAGATGCCGGACTTCCCCTTTGAAATGTTTGTTGATAAGGTAAGCAAGCGCCTGCGCAGCCCGGATGTCGGCCAACAGACCAAGTGGTACCTGGCGAAGGAAGCGCAAAAAGCCGGCGTGATTGGTGCCGGGCTATACGCCTTTGGGAAGCTGTCGGCAAAGTAAGATTAGCATATCTATAGCAAAAGGGGCTGTCACGCTGACAGCCCCTTAAAACTTGGTATGAAGTAAGATTATTCCGCTTCAGGTGCCGCTTCCTCAGTGGCTTCTGCGGTTTCCTCGGCAGCCGCTTCCTCAGCAACTTCTTCCACCTGCACGCGCGGGTGGGAGACGCTCAAAATCAGGCGGTCTGTGTCGCCCTCGGCGCTGAGCCCTTCGGGCAGCTTGAGGTCGGCCACGGTCACTTGGTCGCCGGGGGTCATTTCGCTCACTATGACGTCAATGGCGGAGGGGAAGTCGGTGGGCAGGCCGCGCAAGGTGACCGTTTCCATCTGGTTCAGCAGCTCAAAGCCCGCGTGCTGAACGTCCTCGCGGCCGATGATGTTCAGCGGGATGTCCGCCGTGGTCTCCTCCGTCAGGGACACCAGCTGGAAGGTGATGTGCTGCCACTCCCTGGTCACCGGGGCGTACTGGATTTCACGCACCATGGCCGGCCAGGGCTTTTTGCGCCCGGACTGCAGGGAGTAGATGCCGGAGATGCCGTTTTGCAGGATGGCTTTGCGCAGCTCATCCTTCTTGATGGAAAAGCTGATGGCGTCCTCCCCTTTTTGGGAGATGGAGCCTGGCAGGTAGCCGTCCCTGCGCAGCTGCTTGATGGCGCTCTTGCTGGATTTTTCCCGCTGGATGATCTTCAGTTTCGCGGTGTCGTTCATGTGTTCTTTCCTCCTTCAACCGTGTAAACTACGCGTTTGCGAGGCCTGTTTCCACACAGGTCCGGGCTGCGTTCTGGGTTTTCACCTTCCTATTATACCCCTTGCTGTCAAACCCGGTAAAATTGGTGTGAAACAGACAAAGCAAACCGGGGTATATTGCATGAAACAGGCGATGGAGGTGGCTGATGAAACGGTGGATTGTGCTGCTGCGCGGGGTGACGCCAACGGGCAAAAACCGCGTGCCCATGGCGGATTTCCGGGAGGCCTTGGGCAGGGCGGGCTTTCAAAACGCGCGCACCTGGATCCAGTCCGGCAATGCCCTGGTGGACACCCCCCTGAACCGGGAGGAAACCATCAAAGCCGTCTCCCGGGTGCTGGCGGAGGACATCGGCGCGGACCTGACGGTGATTGTGAAAACCGCGGATGAACTCCGCTGGGTGCTGGACGGCAATCCGTTCACGGACGGCCTGCGCGAGCGCGTGTTCTACGGGCAGTTTCAGCAGCAGCCGGACAAGGCCAAGGTCAAAGCCCTGCTCGTAAATGACTTTGGTGAGGAAAAGCTGGTCATCACCGACTGGGCGGTGTACTGCTACATCCCCGGCAGCGCCGCGCGCGCCAAGCTGACCAACGCCTTCCTGGAGCGCAAGCTGGGCGTGCGGCTGACCACGCGCAACGCCAATACCTTGAACAAGTTGGTTGCTCTGGCGAAAGAAATTTAATCATCATTGCAATAAAGAAACGCCCCCTGTCGGGGGCATTCAGCCTGGTTGATTCAATAAAAAATCTTAGGCGTTCTCGTTATGCGTTTTGCCGTAGCGCTTGTTGAAACGGTCCACACGGCCGCCGGTATCAATCAGCTTCTGCTTGCCGGTGTAGAAGGGGTGGCACTTGGAGCAGATGTCCACGCGCATTTCCTTTCGCACGGAACCCGTCTCAAAGGTCTCGCCGCAAACGCAGCGCACGGTGGACGCGGTGTACTTGGGATGGATGTCTTGTTTCATGGGTTTCACCTCTGGCGCTTAATGCTCGGATTCATGGCGCGCGACCATGAGCCGCAAACAACATACTATCACCGGGCTTGCACAAATGCAAGCAAAAAGATTTCAGCGCCATCCCTTGTACGGGGATGGCGCTGTGCGCGGCATCTTATTGCACAAGCAGCTGGCTGATGAACACCAGGTCCTTGATGTTGGGATTCCCGCCGGATTGGTCGGCATCGGCATTGTCCATGCGGGGGCACTGGGTGCCCTTCACCAGGTAGTTGACCAGGCTGACCAGGTCTTTCAATTCCACCAGGCCGCTGCCATCGGCGTCCCCCGGGAGGCCGTCGGCCAGGTTCACAAAGGGAATGCTGTTGGCGGTTGCATAATCTTTCGCGGCGCTGGGGACGTCCCCCAAAATGGTCACCGGGCTTTCCTGGAAGACATCAGTGCCAAAGCTGGTCACATTGCTTCTGATGGTGATGGTCTTCAGGCTGGGGCAAAGGGAGAAGGCCATGCTTGCGATGCTTTGCACCTTGCCCGGGATGGTCACGCTGGTCAAACCGGTGCAGTTGCGGAAAGCCTTCTCACCAATGGCGGTAAGCCCCGCGGGCAGGGACAGGCTGGTGAAGCTTTGGCAGCCCCAGAAGGTGGCAAAGCCGATGCTGGTGACCCCCTTGGGAATGATGATGTTGCCCAGGGCGAAGCACTCGGAAAAGGCTTCTTCCCCGATGCTCACCACCCCGATGGGCAGGTTGACGCTGGTAAGTGCGCGGCACTTCCAGAACAGGCGCCTGGGGATGCTGGTAAGGCCGCTGGGCAGTGTGGCACGGGTCAGGGATGTACAATTTACAAACACGCCCTCCCCCAGTTGCGTCACGCTGTCGGGGATGGTGATGGCGGTGAGTTTGTTGCAGTTTTGAAAGGCGCCGTCGCCAAAGCTGGCCATACCGCCGGGCAAAATGATATTGGTCAGGGAGGTGCCCAGAAAGGCGTATTTTCCGATGCTGGTAAGGCTGCCAGGCAAGGAGAGGGAAGTCAGGTTGATGCAGTTTTGGAAAGCGCTGTCGCCAATGCTGGTCAGACCACTGGGCAGGTTGATGCTGCTGATACTGCTGCCAGTGAAGGCATGACTATTGATGGCCCGGATGCCAGAAGGCAGATTCACCTTGGTGATTCCGTCTTTACCGGAGAAAGCCCCATCACCGATTTCTGTCACCTTTTTGCCGATGATTTCAGCGGGCACCTGCACTTCCGCCGCGCTGCCGGTATAACCGGTAACCCTGATGGTGCCATCGGGAAGCTCCAGGTAAGTAAAGTCAGCGATTATGGGGAAGACGGTGACAGCGCACTGCGCTGTAACCCTGCTGCCGTCCTGCGCCTTTGCGGTAATGGTGGTGCTGCCGGGAGACACCCCGGTCACTACACCCGTTTCGCTCACTGTGGCGATGGCCGGCACACTGCTGGTCCAGGTCAGCGCTTGATTGCTGGCATCATTGGGGCTGATGGTGGCGTTGATGTTGGCGGTTTTCCCCATTTCCATGTTGATGGCGTTGGTGGAAAGGTTGATGCTGCTGACCGGTATCCTCACATTGATGGTACAGTTGGCGTTGGCGCCGCTGCCGTCCTGCGTTCTGGCGTTGATGACGGCAGTTCCGGGGCTTACCCCGGTCACCAGGCCGCTTGTGCTCACCGTGGCAACCGCCGGCGTGTTTCTTTCCCAGGTCATATTTTTATTGCTGGTGTTGGCCGGGTCAAAGATGGCGGCCAGTTGATGGGTTTTTCCTTGGAATACAGTGATGGTGTCGGGGGAAAAGCGGATCCTGTTTGACACCACCCCGACCTTGACGGTGCTGGTCGCGAAGACCCCGCTGCCGTCGTTTGCAGTGGCTTTGATGGTGGCACTTCCGGGGTTCACTGCCTTCACCAGGCAATAATTTGGCTTCTCAGTGACCACCAAGGCCACCGTGTCGTCGCTGCTTTCCCAGGTCACGGACTGCAATGTGGCATCGCTTGGAGCAAAGCTTGCCGTCAGCGTGACCTCCTCATTCGGGGATAAGGTGGCCGCACCGGGGCTGAGGGTGATGGATGTGACCGGTTTCTGATAAATCACATGGATGGAGCCTTTTACGCCGCTGCCATCCTGCGCCGCGGCGGTGATGACGGCGCTTCCCAGCTTTACTCCGGTCACCACGCCGGCGTTGCTCACCGTGGCGATGGTGTCATCACTGCTGGACCACGCCACTGTCTGGTCGCTGGCATTGTCAGGGGCAATGACGGTTTTTAACTGCAAAGTTTCGCCCAGGTTCACCCTGGCGGGGTCTGGGCCTATTATGACACTGTTTACAGGGATATAGACTTTGTAGGCGCAGCTGGCGCTGATATAATTGCCACCCGCGGAGCTGACAGTGACACTGGCGAATCCGGGTTTCACGCCTGTGACCACGCCGGTGCTGCTCACTGTAACGATGGTGTCATCGCTGCTTTTGTAAACCAGCGGCATGGTTGCCTCCGGAGGGTCCACAGTCACCAGCATTTGCTGTGTTTCGCCTACTTTTATTTGGCCGGTATCCGTCATGGAGATGCTCTGTATCAGAATTTTGTAGTCGATGCTTGATATTGCAGCAAATTCATGCGCAGTGCTGTTTAGATAAACAAGCAGTTCCAATGTGCTCGGAGTCCCTGAGAAGACATCAATGGCGATGTCATTCAAGCCTTGGGGCATATACATGGAGGCTAGGCTTTTGCAGCCGGAAAAAGCATTGGCGCCCAGTCTGCTCAAACTGTCAGGCAGGAGGACATTCACCAGAGAAGTGTAGGAGAATGCCGATTACCCAATGCTGGTCAAGCCATAGGCAAACGAGATGGAGTTCAGGTTGCTGCAGCCGGAAAAAGCGCCAAATTCAATGCGCCGGACGCTGCGGGGGATCCATACGCTTTGGACTTTCAGATTGTCAAGGAAAGCAGTTTGACCGATGCTTACCACGGGCAGACCTTCAATCTCTGAGGGAATCACGACATCGCCGCCAGTGCCTTTGTAGCCTGTGATAAACACCTGGCCTTCATTGATGGAATAAGAAAAATCACTGATGGGTGTCCCGCTGCCCTGCGCGCCAACAAAGGGCAGGCAAATCAACGCGGCCAGCAGCAGAAACAGTGGTACATGCTTTCTTTTCATGCGTTCCTCCTGGTAGGTATGCAGTTGTATCAAGGCGAATCACGGGTCAAAACAGAAGCACGAAACAGCTTTTTGTCGAAATGTGCATCCAGTGCGTACATTTTAATAGGAAAGATGGCGGTTCTTCAGCCTGATTCTACATGCCCGGTATTTTGTTGTCAAGAAAGAGAATTTGTCTCAAAGGCCCGGTAAAGACAGGAAGTTTCATGGGATTGGCTTGGGCATCGCCGCAAACCTTGTATTCAATCAACAAATTCTTTATAATCAGGAAAAATCCATTATCAAGGAGGAATCATTCACATGAGGAGAACCCTTTCCTGGCTGCTGGTCCTGGCCTTGCTGCTGTCTTTGACCGGCAGCGCCTTCGCCCAAGGCAAGGACTATTCAAACGTCACCATCCGCATCTATTCCAACTCCAACTCCACCGAGCGCGTCACCTGGCTCAAGAACGAAGCCAAGGCCGCCGGCTTCACCATTTCCCTGGACGACACCACCGTCATCTCCGGTGACGTCACCGCCATCCAGGCCGCCAATGAGAACAAGGACGGCGACATCCTCTTTGGCCTCAACGAGACCCGCTGGAGCCAGGTAGTGAACGGCGTGTACGAAAACGTCAAGCTGGTGGACTGGACCCCCTCCTGGGCCAACGAAGTGGGCGAGTACGCCTACCCCGGCAAGGCCTATGGCCTGGTCATCCAGAACATCCTGATGCTCTACCGCAATGACGAGCTGGGCACCAAGGGCGAGGCGCTCAACTTCAAGCACTGGGCCGACCTGGTGGACAGCGGCTACACCTGGTACCGCCAGGGCCGCGTGGGCGGCACCACCAACTCCAACATCAACAACTCCCTGCTCTACCCCTTTGTGGACCCCGCCTCCCCTGCCGGCGGCATCAGCCTGGACGGCTGGAAGATGCTGTGGAAGTACTGCCAGGACGGCATCTTCACCGGGGACAGCTATGGCTTTGACCCGCTCAACCGCGGCGATGTCCAGGTAGCCACCTTCTACTCCTCCTCCCTCTATGGCAAGATCGACGCCGCGGCCGAAGGCTCCGCCACCCCCTTGAAGGGCACCATGCAGCCGGAAAACTGGAATCTGGTGAACATCGAGGACGGCACCTACTACATCGCCGAGTACCTGGGCATCCTGGACCGTGAAGGCCGCAGCGCGGAAGAAACCGAGGCCGTCACCGCCTTTGCCGAGTGGTTTGGCTCCGCGGAGACCCAGGCCTATTGGGGTGAGGAATTTGACTCCTATCCCTGCAACGAAAAGGCCGTTGAAATGCTCTATCCGGACGGCAAGCCCCCGATTTACGAGATCAAGAACTTTGCCCTGGCGCCCATTGAAGGCACCGACATGAACTACGCCGAGTACGTCGCCGCGCACAACGCGGAATGGACCAACATCATGACCAACCTGGGCTTCTTCTGGGCCGACGCGGCCAGCGCCGTGGCCGAGCCTGACTGGGAGGCCCTGGACTGGGCCACCCTCACCCAGAGCAAATAACACCAAGCAGCACAACACCTGGCGGGCCCCACAGGCTCGCCAGGTTTTCTCAAACACACCCCACCAAGGGAGGCCGCGCCATGATTCGCTTGGAAGACATCACCGTCAAATTTGACCAGTTCACCGCCCTGCACCAGATCAATGTGCAGGTCAAGGAGGGGGAGTTCTTCACCTTCCTGGGCCCTTCCGGCTGCGGCAAAACCACCACCCTGCGCGTGGTGGCCGGCTTCATCCAGCCGGTGTCTGGCAAGGTGTTTGTGCGCGGCCAGGACATCACCCGCGTGCCCATTGAGCAGCGCAACATCGGCATTGTCTTCCAGTCCTACGCGCTGTTTCCCACGATGACGGTGCGCGACAACATCGCCTTTGGATTGAAAATCAAAAAGCTGTCATCCAAGGACATCCAGGACAAGGTGAACGACATCGCCCAGAAGGTGGACCTGTCGCAGGAGCAGCTTGGCAAAGCGGTCTCCCAATTATCCGGCGGCCAGCAGCAGCGCGTGGCCATCGCCCGGGCCTTGGTCACCGAACCCGCCATCATCTGCATGGACGAGCCGCTGTCCAACCTGGACGCCAAGCTGCGCGTCCAGCTGCGCAATGAGCTGAAGAACATGCAGCAGAAGTTTGGCATCACCACCATCTACGTCACCCATGACCAGGAGGAGGCGCTGACGCTGTCAGACCGCATCGCGGTGTTCAACAAGGGGCGGATTGAGCAAATCGGCACGCCCAACGAGGTATACAACCATTCCGGCACAGAGTTTGTGTGCAACTTCATCGGCGACATCAATGCCTTGAACGACAGCGCGGTCCAGCACATCCGCGCCCAGTTCCCCGCGCTGGAGCCTGACAAGAAGCACTACATCCGCCTGGAGCGCGTGATGGTCAACCAGCTCCAGGACAGCAAATCGGTGCAGTTGATGGGCAAAGTGGAAAGCCGGGAATACTACGGCATGTACATCAAGTACACGGTGGCGACCCCGCAGATGACCCTGCGCTCCATCGTGCGCAATGACGGCATCAGCATGTATGAGCCCGGGCAGGAGGTCAGCCTGTCCATCCACCCGGACAACATCATGAGCTATGTGAAAGGGGAGGAGGCGGCGCCATGACCACGCAAAACCGCTGGCTGAAGCCTGAGAACATCTTCCGCCTGTTTGGCCTGGGCGTCTTCATCTACCTCTTCCTGGGCTTCATGATTCTGCCCAACTGGAACACGCTGACGCAGATTTTTTCCACCACCGTCAAATCCGTGGACCCGGTGACCGGGCAGGAAATCATCAAAAACGACCCCTGGGCGGTCATCCGCTTCTTTTTCGCGGGCAGCATGGGCAAGTATGTGCTCAACTCCTTGAAGCTGGGCGTCTTTTTGATTGTCACCGTCAACATCGTGGGCATCTCGGTGGTGCTGCTGACGGAGTATTTTGACATCAAGGGCGCCAAAATCCTCCGCATGGGCTATATGACCACCCTGATTTATTCTGGCGTCGCCCTGGTGACCGGCTATCTGTTTTTGTATGACAATAACGGCATCCTGACCAATGCCCTGGCCAACGCCAACCCGGGGGTGGACCGCATCTGGTTCACCGGCTTTAACGCCGTCCTGTTCACCATGACCTTTGCCACCACCTCCAACCACATGCTGTTTTTGCGCAATGCCATCCGCAGCATCGACTACAACACGGTGGAGGCCGCGCGCAACCTGGGCGCCAAGCCCTTTAAAGTGCTGTGGAAGGTGGTTTTCCCCACCCTGGTGCCCACCCTGTTTTCCCTGACGGTGATGACCTTTATTACCGGATTGTGCGCCATGAGCGCGCCCACCCTCCTGG
>JAAYLK010000117.1 GCA_012521895.1 Clostridiales bacterium | reverse complement strand
CCTCGCCCAGGCGCAGCGCCTCGTTGACCGCCGCGGTGATCAGATCCTCCAGCATTTCCACGTCATCCGGGTCCACCGCCTCGGGCTTGATGACCAGGCTGACCAATTCCCGCTTGCCGTTGACCTTGCAGGTGACCATGCCGCCGCCGGACTGGGCTTCGTACTCTTTCTCATCAAGCTCTTCCTGGGTTTTGGCAAGCTGCTCCTGCATCTTTTGCGCCTGGCGCATCAACTGCTGCATGTTGCCCCCGCCCATGCCGCCCATGCCGCCAAATCTGCCTTTTGCCATCCTGTCCTCCTCACGCGCCAGGGGCGCGTTTTCATCATCAGAAATTCACCGCGAAAGCGGCGTTATTCCCATATTCTACCATGGATGGTAGGCATTATCAATCAAGGCCGCTAAAGCTTGGGTTTGCGCCTGACCGGTTTTTTGGCGGGCGCGTCGCTTTTGGGGCTGGCGTTGCCGGCCGAACGCTGGTAGGAAAAGGGCACTGTCAGGGCGGGCTGGGATTGGCCATTGAGGGTGAACGCAATGGTACTGTCCCTGGCGGTCAGCGTGCCGCTGCTGCCCTTGACGCTGCCTTTGGTCAGCAGCAGCTTCACGATGGTTTCATTGAGGAAGGGGCCCTTGACCCGCATCAGGGCGTTCTTCCACAGGGTGAAGGTGCAGCCCTCCTTCCAGTTGGCGCAGCCAAAGGCGCGGTCTGTTTCCTGAACGGGGTTACCGCACAGCGGGCAGGTAACACCCTCCACAACTTTGGCAGTGGAGACAGCCTTCACCTTGCCGCGGGCGGTGCGCACCTCGCGCTGGAATTCCACCGGCTTCTTTTCTTTGAGCGCGTCCTCCACCAGAAAGGCGGTCAGGCGGCGGATGCCGTCCATGAAGCGCTGGGGCTCGCGCTCGCCCTTGACAATCTCCTCCAGCGCCTGCTCCCATTTGCCCGTCAGCACGGGAGAGGCGATGTCCTCGGGCACCACTGCGATCAGGTTCTCGCCCTTCTCCGTGGCCTCAATCACCTTGCCCCGGCGCTTGGCGTAACCCACCTGGATGAGGCGCTCGATGGTGGCGGCGCGGGTGGCCGGGGTGCCCAGTCCCGCTTTTTTGAGGGTCTCCATCAGCTCCTCGTCCTCGGTCCTGGTGCCGGGGCGCTCCATCAGGTACAGCAGGCTGGCGTCGGTGTGGGGCGCGGGCGGCTTGGTGGTCTCCTGCTTGAGCTTGGTGTTTAGCACCGTGCGCTCATCCCCCGGCATAAGGTCGGGCAGGGCGGCGTCATTGTCTTCTTCATCCTGCTTTTTGGCCTTGGACGCCTGCTTTTCCACCGCCTTCCAGCCCAGGTTTTTGACTACGCGGCCGGAGGACTTGAAGCTGTGTTCCAAGACCTCAGTGATCACCGTGGTCTGGTTATATTCAAAAGCGGGATAAAAGGCGGCGATGAAGCGCCGCGCCACCAGGTCAAAAAGGGCGCGCTCATCGGGCGTGAACTTGTCCATGTCCGCCTTTTGCGGGGTGGGGATGATGGCATGGTGGTCGGAGACCTTGGCGTCATCAAACACCCTTCTGGAATAAGGCAGCTTGCCATCCTTGCGGGGCATGTCCTGAACATAGGGCTGATAACTGTCGGGCAGGGTATCCAGCGCCTTGCTGGCCCGGCCGATCATGTCATTGGGCAGGTGGCGGCTGTCGGTTCGCGGGTAGGTGAGCGCCTTGCGGCCTTCATACAGCGCCTGGGCGGTTTTGAGGGTCTTGTCCGCGGTGAAGCCCAGCACTTTGTTGGCCTCGCGCTGGAGGGAGGTCAGGTCAAACAGCTGCGGGGGCAGCTCCTTTTTGGGCGTGGTTTCCGCGCTTTTGACCTTGGCTTGCTTGCCTTTGACAGCCTTGGCGATTTGCTGCGCCAGCTCCTTGTCCAGGATGCGGTGCGCCGTGCGCTGGTCCGGCGCTGATGCGTCAAACCATTGCGCGGTAAAGTCCCCGTAATCCACCGTCAGGGTATGGAAGTCCAGGGGCTTGAAGTCCCGGATTTCAATGGCCCGGTCCACCAGAATCTTCAGCGTCGGCGTCTGAACCCGGCCCACGCTTAGCAAGGCGTTGTACTGCAGGGTGTAGGCGCGGCTGGCGTTCATGCCCACCAGCCAGTCCGCCTGGGAGCGGCACAAGGCGCTTTGGTAGAGGCCTTCGTAGGCAGAAGCGGGCTTTAACTGGTCAAAGCCCTCCTTGATGGCGGCGTCGGTGAGGCTGGAAATCCACAGGCGCTGCACCGGCTTTTTGCAGCCGGTCTGCTCATAAATCAATCGGAAAATCAGCTCCCCTTCCCGCCCGGCGTCGGTGGCGCAGATCACCCCCTGGGTGTCCTTGTCCAGCATCAGCTTTTTAACGACGCTGTACTGGCTCCTGGTCTTGGGGATGACCTTGGCGGGGATGCGCTCGGGCAGAATGGGCAGGTCTTCTTTGCGCCATTTCTTGTAGCGCTCATCAAGCTCATCCGGGTCCTGCAGCGTCACCAGATGACCCAGCGCCCAGGTGACCCTGTACTGGTCGGACTCAAACCAGCCTTCCACTTTTTTGCACTTGAGCACCCGGGCGATGTCCCGGGCAACACTTGGCTTTTCCGCCACAATGACAATCATGCTAAAACCTGCTTTTCATAAAGTGTTTCAATTATACCATCCAGTGGTGAATCGGCGAGCAAAGCGAAGCCGATCAGGCAGAAATTCCCGTTTTACCAAAACGGTGAAATGTTCTCAAACATTTCACCGAAGTAAAAAAAGCGCCGCGTAAGCGGCGCGATGGATGTTATGCCTCAGACCGGTGCCGGCGCATCCACAGGGCAGACATCGGAGCAAGCACCACAATCAATGCAGAGATCTGTCTGGATGTCGTACTGGGTTTCTCCTTCAGAAATCGCGCTGGACGGGCACTCTGGTTCACAGGCGCCGCAGCTGATGCACGCATCCGAAATTTTATATGCCATGCACATCCCCTCCATTCCAGTGCTCGCGCACTTTATTACAAGCAGAGTATAGCCCAGGTTCAGCCATTGCGCAAGTAAATTTTTCATGACCTGTTTAAGTCCCGGGGTTTGAGGGTAGCCTTGAATCTTGCGCCCCTTGTGCCAAGCCCCTATAATACGGGCAGGGCATACGCCCACTGCTATAGATTGGAAGACCAATGAAGATAGAATTTTGCTCGCTCAACAGCGGGTCAAACGGCAATGTGACCTATGTCAAGGCGGGCAACACCCGCTTGCTGGTGGACGCCGGGGTGAACGCCCTGAACATCGGCAGGAAGCTGGCGCAGCTTGACGTGCTGCCCGAAACCATCGACGCGATTTTGATCACCCATGAGCACTCCGACCACATCACGGGCGCGGGCGTCTTAAGCCGCAAGTACCGCATCCCGGTGTACGCCAACGAGGCCACCTGGCAGACCCGCGCCATGAAAAAAACGGTGGGCGAACTGGCCCCCGGCATGCAGCGGGTGTTTGAATCCGGGCAGGAGTTCTACATCGGAGACATCGGCGTCCATCCCTTCCTCATCCCCCATGACACGGTGGAGCCGGTGGCCTTTCGCCTGTACGCGGGCAGCAAGAGCGTGGCGGTGGCCACCGACATGGGGCGCGTGCCCAAGGCGGTGCTCAAGGCGCTGGCCGGGACGGACCTGGTGCTGCTGGAAAGCAACCACGACCCGGACATGGTGCTGCACAACCTGCGCTATCCCAACGCCCTCAAGCAGCGCATCCTGGGCGCCAACGGCCATCTGAGCAACCAGGCCTGCGCCCTCACCCTGATGGACCTCTACCAGACCGGCGTGCACCACGCCCTGCTGGGGCACTTGAGCCATGACAACAACACGCCGGAACTAGCCCTGTCCACTGTGAGCCAGGCGCTTGAAAAAGAAGGCCTGAGGCCCGGGCAGGACATCCAATTGGACATGACCTGGCGCGACCGCCTGGGCGGGTTTTTTACCCTTGAATAAACGGAAGCTGGCCTGCTTTGCAGCTGCGCCCCTGCTGATGGCGCTGGGCTTTTTCCTGCCCCTGATGCTGCTTCCTACCACCTTGAGTTTCATTGGGTTTAGCCTGGTCGCCATGGCCCAGGAAATCATTATGTTTGGCCTGCCTGCCCTCCTGCTGCTCAAGGGCTTGGGGCACCAAGGCGCCAACCGCCTGATCACGCTGAAAAAGCCCGAGCCCATGGATGCCGGGCTGTCGATGCTGTCAGCCGTGGCCTATGTGCTGACCGGCTCCCTGCTGGGCGCCATTGTGTACACCATGCTGACCTCCTTTGGCCTGACCATCGCCCTGCCGGAAGCCATCATCCCCAAAACCCCCGCGGAATTGCTGGCAGGCACGCTGGCCATCGCCCTGGTGACCGCCGTGTGTGAGGAGCTGTTCTTCCGCGGCGCGCTGCCGCTTTTGTTAAAGCGCAAACTGGGCGACAGGTGGAGCGTGGCCATTTGCAGTGTTTTGTTTGCTGTCCTACATTTTTCTCTTGTGGGCTTTCCCACGCTGCTGCTGTTCGCCTGGCTGATACACCGGCTGTACAGGGTGAAGCAAAACCTGTTACTGCCCATCCTCTTCCACGCGATGTACAATTTCTCCATCCTGTTGCTCAACTACGTAGGCGCGAGCCCCGGCATCTCACTGACACTGTTGAGCGTCGCGGTGTTTGTGCTGGCGACCCGATTCAATCTGCGGGAGGAAAACCATGAAGTTCACCATCCTGGGCTGTGACGGCACCTATCCCGACGCGCACGGGGCGACCAGCGGTTACCTGGTCACGTCCGGGGAGGATCGCCTGCTGCTGGACGCGGGCAGCGGGGTGCTGGCCGGGCTGATGGCCTTATACAAGCCGGAGGATTTGCGGGCCATCATCCTCACCCACTGGCACAATGACCACGCCTGCGACATGCTGCCCCTGAAATACTATCTGATGATCAACAAGAAGACCCAAAGGGTATTAAACCCCAGAGAGAAACACCCCCTTAAGGACCTGGTGAAGGGCAATGAGTTCCGCTTTGAGGACTTTGGCGCGCCGCTCACCATCGGCGGCTTTGAGCTGTCCTTTTTGCCGGTGGAACACCCCGTTCCGGCCTATGCCGTCAAAATCCGTCTGGACGGGCGGACGCTGGTGTATACCGGGGATGTGGTGGGCGGTGAGGGGCTGGCGCAGTTTTGCCACAAGGCGGATTTGTTGGTGTGCGACGCCAGTTTTACCACCGCCCAATGGCATGAAGGCCTGCCCCATTTCAGCGCCGCCCAGGCGGGGCAATTGGCGAAGGAAGCCAAGGTCAAGCAACTGATGATTACCCATGCCCAGCCCGGCAGCGACAAGGCCTTGCTGCTGTTGGAAGCCAGGCAGGAGTTTGAACACAGCATCCAGGCACAGAAGGGGATGACGCTTTCGCTGTAAACCCGCGCGCCTTCATCCGGCAGCGCCCCCTGGTGGTGCTGTCTGTTTGTTGTGCCCTGGGCATCCTGCTTGCTGTCAACTGGATGTCCTTTTCTGTGGCCTTTGCCTTGGCGGGCTTGGTTCTGGGCTTGATCGCCTTGGCTTTGCTATATAAAATGCCCTGGCTGCGCTTTGTGTGCCTGGCATTCTGCTTTCTGTTTTTGGGAATCATGCTGGCCGGTTTGGCTGCCCACCCAAAGCTTGTGCCGGAAGGCAGTTATCAAGTAGAAGGTGTGGTATCAGGCCAGAGCGAGTGGATCGAGGATGGCCGGCGCGTCAAGGTGGTGTTGCGGGATGTCACGCTGGACATGAACTGGCAGCAGGCCGGCAAGGCTTACTGGACTTGGTACCCGCAGGAAGGTGAAGCCCTGCCTTATGACGGCCAGCGGGTGCGCTTCACCGGACAGGTGTACCACCCTTCCCCGCAGGTCAACCCCCAGGGGTTTGATTTTCGGGCCTACCTGCTGGGCCGCGGCATCCGCCTGGGCATCAGCGGGGCCAGGGAATTGCAGTACCTCCCTGAAGTACGAACCGGGCATGCTTCCACCTGGCTGCGGTTGAGAGACAGTTTGTCCGCGCGGCTGGACGGCTTGTTCAAGGAGCAAAGCGGGCTGGCCAAGGCCTTGCTGCTGGGGGTGCGGGAAGGCCTGGATGAGAACGTGCGCCAGGACTTCACCAAGGCGGGCATCGCCCATGTGTTGGCGGTGTCCGGGCTGCATGTCGGATTCCTGGTGTTCGGCTTGCTTTTGTTGCTCTCCTTGTTGAAACCAAGCCCTTTGGTCCGGTTGATGCTGGTCGCTGTGTTTTTATTGGCGTACTGCAGGCTGCTGGATTTCACGCCCTCGGTGGTGCGCGCCAGCATCTTGAGCCTCTTGCTGCTGTCGGCCAAGCTGTTCAAGCGCCGCGTGGACCCGCTGACCAGCCTGGCGGCCGCCTTTTTGCTGATTCTGCTGGCGCGGCCACTGGACCTGATGAACCTGGGCTTTCAGCTGTCCTTCCTTGCGGTGCTGGGCATTGTTCTGCTGGGCGACCAAATCCAGTACCGCCTGGGCCTCAATGACTGGTTTCAGAAAGCGCCCGCCTGGCTGCAGAAGGCAATCACGGCCTATGGCATCACAATCGCCGCCAGCCTCTTCACCCTGGTGCCGCTGGCCAACGCCTTCCACCAGGTGTCCCTCATCGGCCTCCTCATCAGCCCGCTGGCCATCGCCCTGATTGGCGTGTTGATGGGCGGCTTTGCCCTGTGTTTGCTGGTCTCCTTTGTCAGCATCCCCCTTGCCAGCCTGCATGCCTTGTATGTAAGCACGCTGTCCGCTTTGTACCAGGCCGTGGTGAGCCGGGCTGCCGCCCTGCCTTTCGCGCAAATGCGGCTGCCGTCTTTGCACGTTGTTTGGACTGCCGCTTTCTATGTTCTGTTGTTCCTTGCCACGCGCTACACCCGCGTCAGGCTGAAGTTCAGATATGCAAGCGCTGCCTTGCTGGCCATTGCGCTGGTAGTGATCCCTCTGATTCCTAAGAACCAGGCCCTGCGCTACATCCAGCTGTCCACCGGGTTTTCAGACAGCGCCCTCGTCCTGGATGGGGATACAACCTTTGTGATTGACACCGCCGGCCACGGCGGGGATTTGCTGAACTTGCTGCTGCACGAAGGGCGGGACATTGACACCTTGTTTTTGACCCACCTGCACATGGACCACACCGGGGGACTGACGCAGCTGCTGGACAGCGGCATCGCCATCAAGGAAATCGTCCTGCCGGAAGGCGCCCTCCTGGCCCGGGACATGGACGCCAGCCTTGCTTTGCTGGACCAGGCCAAGGCGCGCGGCATTCCCGTTCAGTTTGCCGCAAGAGGCCGGCAGTGGCAGTCTGACCGCGTGAAGGTGACAGTCCAATGGCCGTACAAGGATGCCCTGTACCCGGGGATGGATGCCAACCGCGGCTCGCTGGTGCTATACTGGGAGCTGGACGGGATAAGCCTGCTGACCACGGGCGATTTGCAGGCGGACTACGCGCCCTACGCGATGAGGCCTGCCCAGGTGGTAAAACTACCCCACCATGGCTCCAGGGACGACAACACGGGAGCGATTTTGCGGGGCATCAGCCCGCGGCTGGCCCTGATTACCGCGATGGAAGACCGGCCGGAGCGCTACCAGGCAGCGCTTGACCAGTTGGGCATCTTACAGGCTGAGCACGCAGTGACCGGGCGGACAGGGGCCATCACCCTGATTTTTGACCAGGGTGAGATGCGGATTTATCAGCAGCTTGCCGGGAGGGAATAAGTGGATTTTCAGGATTTTTACGCACAGCTGAAAAAGGGGGACATCCAACGCCTCTACCTGTTCGAGGGCGAGGAGGAGTTTGGCAAGGAGAGCGCGCTGACCGCCCTCAAAGCCGCGCTGCTCAAAGGCCCCATGGCCATGATGAATGAGAGCGTGCTGGTAAACCCAGCAGACAGTGACTTGATCGCCGTGTGTGAAACCCTGCCCATCATGGAGGACAGGCGCCTGGTGGTGGTGAAGGACTGCCAGCAGCTGCTGTCCCGCGGCAAAGCCTCTGACAATGAGGACGCGCCGGAGGAAACGCCACAGGGCAAAACCGCGAAAAACGACAGCCTGAACACCTATTTGCCCAGCTTGCCCGATACGGTCTGCCTGGTGTACTTCGTGCGCGGCAAGGCCCGGGGCAACGCGAAACTGTACAAAATCATCCGTGACCTAAACGGCGTGGTCAGCTTTGACCAATTGGACCAGGAGAAGCTGGTGCGCTGGATTGCCAGGGAATTCAAGGCCTATGGCCTCAACGCCCAGCGGCAGACCATCGAGCACCTGATTTTCGCCACCGGAAAGGAACTGATGATGCTCAAAGGCGAAATCGCCAAGATTTCCGCCTACGCCCAGGGCAAGGACGAAGTGACGCAGGAAGACATCGACGCCATCGCTACCCAGAGCATTGAATACAAGGTGTTTGACCTGGCGGACAAGGTGGCGGACGGTGACGCCAAGAAGGCGCTGCCGCTGATGGCGGAGATGTTGAAAGGCGGCGAACAGCGCCTGATGCTGTTGGCCCTGCTGCAGCGCCATTACCGCCAACTGCTGCTGACGCGCATCCTGATGGACCGGCGCGCCTCCCAGGTAACCATTGCCCAAGAACTGGGCCTGCCGGGCTTTGTGGCCAGGCGCTTGATGCAAACCGCCCAGGGCTATACCGCGAAGATGCTGCAGACGGCCTACACGCAGTGCATCCAGCAGGAGTACCTGGTGAAGTCGGGGCAGTTGAGCGAGGACGGCAGCCTGGAAAACCTGGTGCTGGTCCTGATTCACTTCAAAAAGGAAGGCAGGGTGGCAAGCCGTGCTTGATTGGAGCGTTATATCTGATCTGGGGCTGGCATTGAGCGGTGAAATCCCTGAAAAGCTGCAAGTCTATCACGCGATGCTGATGGACGCCAACGCCGTGATGGACCTGACCAATGTGCCGGAAGAGGAGATGGCCATCCGCCATTATGCCGACAGCCTGCTGGTGCTCAAGCACGGCCTCATCAGGCAGAACGCGAAACTGATTGATGTGGGCAGCGGCGCGGGCTTTCCGGGCCTGCCGCTGGCGATTGCCAGGAATGATTTGAAGGTGACGCTGCTGGAGAGCAAGGTGAAGCGCTGCCAGTTCCTGCAGTTCGTCGCGGATGCCCTGCAGCTGTCCAATGTGACCGTGCTGTGCGGCCGGGCGGAGGACTTCGCCCGCGGCGCGCACCGGGAGCGGTATGATGTGGCCGTCGCCCGGGCGGTGGCGCCGCTGAACCTGCTGGCGGAATATCTGCTGCCCTATGTGAAGGTGGGCGGGCAGGCGCTGTGCTGGAAGGGGCCGGCGGTGACGGAGGAGATGGCTGCCGGAAGCAAGGCCGCGGAGGTGCTGGGCGGGACGATGGGCGATTTGATGAACCTGAACATCCCCGAGCGCACCCACCTCATCCAGGTCATTAAAAAAACCGATTCAACGCCAAAAAAATACCCGCGCAAGGCGGGCACGCCGGCCAAGGAGCCGCTGGGTCAGTAAGTTTCTTTAAAGGAATACATCCCAATGGCCGCGGCGATCGCCAGGTTGAGGGAGTCCACTTCGTCTGACTGCTCAATCTTCACCGCCTGGCCAAGCGCCGCGAATACCGCGGGCAGACCAGTCCCCTCATTGCCAAAGACCAGGCTGAAGGGGGCTTTTTTTTCTTGGACGGCGCATTGCAGGGACAGGGCGCTGTCTGACAGCATGAAGGGGTAGAGGCTTCTCTCTCCCGCGTCTTTTAAGTACTCATTGATGTCCGCATATTCCCGCACACGCAGGGAAAACAAAGCGCCCATGCTGGCGCGCACGGTCTGCGGCTCATAGGGATCGGCGCAGGGAGTGATCAGGGCGATGTCGAAATAGCCCAAGCCCAAGGCGGTGCGCAGCAGGGTGCCCAGGTTGCCCGCGTCCATGGGGTTCACCAGCACCAGGTGGTTTCTGCCAAGCTGCAACTCCTGGTTTTCTTTTTGAACAACCGCGGCGGCGTAGCAATTGTCCTTGCCGGAGACTTTACGCAGCACCCGGTCCGCGGTTTCGGTGCGGATGCCATGCTCTTCGCACAGCGCAAACAAGGCCTGCGCCCCCTCCCCCGGCTCCAATAGGCTGTGCACCAGCACGCGGCTGACGCGCTGCGGGGCTTTTTCCAAGGCCTGAATTGCCGGATAGAGGCCCAACGCATAGGAATAGTTGAGCTGTCGGCTGTAGTGTTCAAGCGGCGGCATGTCCCTACACCTCCGGCGCGGTGGTCAGCAATTGCGCCATGGCGGACAGCAGCTGCATGGAGAAGGCCTTGCCCTCCGGCCCAATCTGGTTGACCGGGCCCGCGCAGGAGGGGCAGCCGGATTCGCAGGGGCAGGCGCGCACCAGCTCCAGGGCATGCGCCACCAGCATCTTGCGCATCAGGAAGGCTTTTTCAGACAGCCCAATGCCGCCGGGGCAGTTGTCATACACAATCAGGGTGGGCAGGTCGGTGAAAGGGCTTTTCACCTGGTAGGTGACGGCCAAATCCCGCGGGGAGCACATCAGGTACAAGGGCGCCACGATGCGCATCAGGTTGGCGACGCCCATCATGCCGTTTTGCAGGGCATCGTTGGTGTAGTGCAGGGTGAACTGCGGCGGCAGGGTAATCCACATGGCGGAGGTGTGCATGTCCGTCTCCGGCAGGCGCACCGGGCCGTAGCCCAGGGATTCGCCGGTGTCAAACTTCATCTTCTTGAAGATTTTGACCAGGGTGGTCACCTTGATTTCGCCATGGGCGGCGTTGTCGGATTGCTGGTCGATGTCCAGAAGGCTCAAGGACACGTTGAGGTCGGCGTCGGTGTAGTAATCCACATTGACCTTGCGGATAAAGGCCTTGCAGGCGTCAAAATCCAGCGTCTCTACCTGGTACTGCACACCCTCGTGCAGGTAGATGGCGTTTTCATGCAGCAGCATGGGCACGGTGAAGCGGTCCATCTCCCCCACCACGCGCACGCGGGCAGGATCGGTGATGTCCATGATGAGGAAGTTTTCCGTCATCGCGGTGCGCAGGCTGATTTCGCTGGCGGGGAAGTCCTCCGTGGACCAGAAATAGCTGTCCTCCACATGGCGCACGATGCCGGCTTCCGCCAGGTATTGCTTGAGGCTGTCCACCCCCGGGGCGTTGCCGAAGGGCTCATCCTCCTTAAAGGGCAGCTCATAGGCCGCGCACTTGAAGTGGTTAAGCAGGACATACAAATTGTCCGGGTTGGTGAGGGCGTTTTCCGGGGACTGGGTGAAAAAGTATTCCGGGTGGGTGATGAGGTATTGGTCAATGGGCGCGCTGGAGGCCACCAGGATGGTGAGGCTGGCGCCCATGCGCCGCCCCGCGCGCCCGGCCTGCTGCCAGGTACTCGCGATGGTGCCAGGGTAGCCGCAGAGGATGCAGGCGTCCAGGGAGCCGATGTCAATGCCCAGCTCCAGGGCGTTGGTGGTGACCACCATGGTGACCCGGCCCGCGCGCAGGCCGCGCTCAATTTCCCGCCGCTCCTGGGGCAGGTAGCCGCCCCGGTAGCCGCGCACGCTGTCAGACCAGCCCAGGGCCCCCGCGCGCTGCTCCTTGAGCGCCTTGGTGAGCACCTCCACCTGGATGCGGCTTTTGGCAAAGACGATGGTGGGCACCTTGTTTTTGAGCAGCTGGCTGGCCAGCTCCCGGGTCTCCCCCAGGGCGCTTTTGCGGATGCCCAGCTGTTTGTTCACCACCGGCGGGTTGTAGAACACGATGTGTTTTTCGCCCGTGGGCGCGCCGGACTGGTCCACCAGGCTGACCGGGCGGCCGATGAGCTGGTTGGCCAGTTCGCCCGGGTTTTTAATGGTCGCGCTGCACAGGATGAACTGCGGGTTACTGCCATAAAAGCGGCACAGGCGCATCAAGCGGCGCAATACATTGGCCAGGTTGGCGCCAAAGATGCCGCGGTAGCTGTGGATTTCGTCAATGACGATAAAGCGCAGGTTTTCAAACAGTTTGACCCATTTGGTGTGGTGGGGCAGGATGTTGGAGTGCAGCATGTCCGGGTTGGTGACCACCACATGCCCGGCCTGGCGGATGGCCTTGCGCGCGGCGGAGGGCGTGTCCCCGTCGTAGGTGAAGGTCTTGATGTCCACATCCATCTGGGTGATCAGCTCATACAGCTCCGCCACCTGGTCCTGGGAGAGGGCCTTGGTGGGAAAGAGGTAAAGGGCGCGGGCATCGTCATTTTTTAGAATTTCACTGAGGATGGGTACATTGTAGCACAGCGTCTTACCCGACGCCGTGGGCGTGACCACGCAGACATCCTCGCGATCCAGCGCCTTTTCAATGGCCTGGGCCTGGTGGGTGTAGGGCTGCGTGATGCCCCTGTGGTTTAAGGCATCGACCACTTTTTGGGGCACCCCATTGGGCCAGGGCGCGTACCGGGCTTCCCTTTTGGGCAGCACCTGCCAGTTGCTGACACAGGACATGAAGTCCCGGTCTGATTTCAGGCTATCCAAGAGCTGTTCAATGTTCATGCGGCATCCTCCGTGGATTGCAGTATATCAAAGCGCGGATGGCCATTCAAGGCTTTTAGGCGGTTTTCGGGAACAAATGTTCTTGTTATTTTCGCCGCCGGGACGCAAAGAATCCAAAGCAAGGTTTGACAGGGTGTTTCCATTTTTTTATGATGGTACGGTAGTTTTTTCGGGGGAGGCGTCCCCCCCCACGCGCCCGGACAGACCGGACAGAGAGGCAGACACATGAAGTTTTATCTGGAGAGCACCGACGCGGTTCTGCGGCACACGCAAAGCACGGCCGCGGGCTTATCCTCTGCTGAAGCCGCCAAACGGCTGCAGGAGAACGGCAAGAACAAATTGGCCGAGGAAAAGAAGGCCACCTTGCTGCAGCGCTTCATTGAACAGCTGAAGGACCCCATGCTGCTCATTTTGATGGCGGCGGCCCTGGTGTCCGGCGTCACCAGCGTGATGTCCGGCGAGGGGCTGACCGATGTCTTCATCATCATGGCGGTTGTCCTGCTCAACGCCATCCTGGGCGTCTACCAGGAGAGCAAGGCCGAGCAGGCCATTGAAGCGCTGCAGACCATGTCCGCCGCCACCACCAATGTGCTGCGGGACGGGCACGTGGTGTCTGTTCCGTCTGAAGACCTGGTGGTGGGCGATGTGGTGCTGCTGGACGCGGGCACCGCGGTGCCGGCTGACTGCCGCATCATTGAAAACGCCAGCCTGCAGATTGAGGAAGCCGCGCTGACAGGCGAATCAGTGCCCGTGTACAAGCAGACCGAGGCCTTGTCCATCGGAGAAGACCAAAAGGACGTCACCCTGGGCGACCGCAAGAACATGTGCTACATGGGCTCCACCGTGGTGTATGGCCGCGGCCAGGCCGTGGTGGTGGCCACTGGCATGGGCACCCAGATGGGTATGATCGCCGACGCCATCACCAGGACCGTGGAAGGCGCCACCCCGCTGCAGATCAAGCTGGCGCAGCTGTCCAAGATCCTCACCTACCTGGTGCTGGGCATCTGCGCTTTCATCTTCGTGTTCAGCATCATCCGCACCGGGGACTTCCACCTGGAAGCCATCCTAAAGACCTTCATGATTGCCGTGTCCCTGGCGGTGGCCGCCATCCCGGAGGGCCTGGCCACAGTGGTGACCATCGTGCTAAGCGTCGGCGTGACCAACATGAGCAAACGCAACGCCATCATTAGGCGCCTGACCGCTGTGGAAACCCTGGGCTCCACCCAGACCATCTGCTCGGACAAGACCGGCACCCTGACGCAAAACAAGATGACGGTCATTGAGGAATTCACCCAGGATAAGCTTTTGCTGGGCCGCGCGATGGCGTTGGCGTCGGACGCTGAATGGGAAGACGGCCAGGCGGTGGGCGAGCCCACCGAAAACGCTTTGGTGGCGTACGCGGCCGGCCTTGGCATGCCCAAACCCGAGCTGAAAGCTGCCTATCCCCGCGTGGGTGAAGCGCCCTTTGACTCCATGCGCAAGCTGATGACCACGATTGTCAAGGACAAGGGCGGCAAGCTGACCCAGTTTACCAAGGGCGCGCCGGACGAACTGCTGCGCCGCTGCACCGCTTTCTGGGATGGAGCCCAGGCCCTACCCATGACCGACGCCAAGCGCCGCGAAATCCTGGACGCAAACGCTTCCATGGCCAACCAAGCCCTGCGCGTGCTGGCCGGCTCCATGAAGGAACTGGATACCATGCCAAGCGACCAGAAACCCGAGACGCTGGAACATGACCTGGTCTTCCTGGGCCTGGTGGGCATGCTGGACCCCGTGCGCCCCGAAGTGCTGCCCGCGATGGAGGAATGCAAGAAGGCCGGCATCCGGCCCATCATGATTACCGGCGACCACAAGGACACCGCGGTCGCCATCGCCAAGCAGCTGAAGATGCTCGACAGCGCCGACCAGGCCATCACCGGCGCGCAGCTGGACCAAATCAGCGATGAAGAGCTGAAAAAGACCATCACCAAGTATTCCGTCTACGCCCGCGTGCAGCCGGATCACAAGGTGCGCATCGTGACGGCCTGGGAGGACAACGGCAAGGTGACCGCCATGACAGGCGACGGCGTCAACGACGCGCCTTCCATCAAGAAGGCGGACATCGGCGTGGGCATGGGCATCACGGGCACCGACGTCACCAAGAACGTGGCGGACATGGTGCTGGCGGATGACAATTTCGCCACCATCGTACACGCGGTGGAGGAAGGCCGCCGGATTTATGACAACATCCGCAAGGCCATCCAGTTTCTGCTGTCCTCCAACCTCTCTGAAGTGCTGTCCATCTTCTTTGCCACCATGGTGGGCTTCATCATCTTGGAGCCGGTGCACCTATTGTGGATCAATGTCATCACCGACACCTTCCCGGCGCTGGCGCTGGGCTTTGAGCAGCCGGATGACGACATCATGAGCCGCCAGCCCCGCGACAAGAACGAAGGCATCTTCGCCGGCGGCCTGGGCGCGGACGCGGTCTACCAGGGCGTGATGGTGGCCATTTTAACGGTGGCCGCCTACTACATCGGCCACTTCATTGAAGAGGGCGTCTGGTCCTTTGTGCCGTTGAGCCAGGGCCTGTCCCATGATGGGGTGACCATGGCCTTTTTGACCATGAGCATGGCCGAGGTCTTCCATTCCCTGAACATGCGCTCCATGCGCCAGTCCATCTTCTCCTTAAAAACCCACAACCGCTCGCTGTATGTCGCCATGGCGGTCAGCTTCCTGCTGACGGTGGCTGTCATCTACGTGCCCTTCCTGCGCGACGCCTTCAAGTTTGAGCACATCAGCCTGTATGAGTTCGCCATCTCCATCGCCCTGGCCATCCTGGTCATCCCGGTTGTCGAAGTGGTGAAGTTCTTCCAGCGCAGGTTTGGCAAGAAGCACCACTGATTACACCAAGCAATACAAGCAAGGAAGCCCGGCTGATGCCGGGCTTCCGTTTTTGATTGTCGTGGGTCTATTTAGTCGTCGTCGTCATCATAACGATCATCATCATCGTCATCATCGTCCCAGTCGTCGTCATCGTCGTCGTCGTCATCCCAGTCATCGTCAAAATCGTCATCATCGAAACGATCATCATCGTCCCATTCGTCGTCATCATCCCAGTCGTCATCATACCAGTCATCATCGCGGGTGTTGATGATCACATTGGCGGGCGGCGCGGCGTTCACGGGGAAGTTGATCACGGCCATCAGGCTGGAATTGTTGCTGCGCAGTTCCACCAGGCTGCCGTCCGCGGCGCTGAGGATTACGCGGTGGTTGCGCTCGTTGTGGCGGACCTCCACCAGGTACAGGTTACCGGAGCGGGTGCGGCCAAACTGGATGTCGGTGACAATGCCGCCGCCCACCTGGGCGCTGGCCAGCTGCATGGCCTGCTGCTTGGTGATGGCTACGCCGGGCACCTGGGCCGCGTCCGGCACGCCGCGCATCACATAGTGGGTCATCCTGCCGTCCTGGGTGTTGAAGCGGGCCTTGTAAAACTGGCCGTTGTGGTCAAAGATGGCCAGGAAGTACAGCTCGTCTTCACCCTTGGCTTCGACAAAGATTTCAGAGATTACAGCGCCGGGGAAGGTGGTCAGTACGAGGTTTCGCACCGCGTTTTCATCCAGGGCCACCTTCTTGCCGCCAGCTTCGTTGGTGGACTTCATGTTCACGCGGACCACGTACAGCGGGCTCTTGTTGAGGGTCACCATGAACTCGTTTCCGGCTTTGTCCTTGAAGGTCAGTTCCAGGGTGTTGGAATCCTCACCGGTGGAGGACAGGGTGGCGTCCGCAGGGACAAAGCGCTTGGCTTCCGTTACAGCTTCCTGGGATGAGGCTGCAAAACTCCCTACGCTGGTCATCACCATCATTAGTGCGATGAGAAGGGTCATCAGCTTTTTCATGGGTGTACTCTCCTTTACCTTTGGCTTGTCTTGCAAGCGCTGACTAAAGGATAGCAAGCGTTTATCCAGGGTGGAAGGTTTTACGGCTTTCCTCACATATCCCTCACATTGGAAACGCAAACAAGCCTTTCATCAGGAAGCGATGCTTGTGTAGACGCAAGGAAAACCCGGATGTCATCCTGTAGAAAAACTGCCGCTGGCAAGAGGCAGCGGCAGCAGCAAACGACGGGAATCGGGCTAATGAATGTTTGGACAGTTATCAGTCATCATCTCCAGCATCAGGGGATGCCGTGGGTTCGGGAGAGGCAGTGGGTTTAGGAGAAGCTGTGGGCGCCGGGCTCGCGGTAGGCTTGGGCGAAGCGGTGGGTGAAGGCGTGCTGGTGGTGGAACTGCTGCCGCCATCGTCATCATCATCCGTAGACGCCGGGCTCGCGGTCGGCTTTGGCGAAGCGGTGGGTGAGGGCGTGCTGGTGGAGGAACTGCCGCTATCGTCATCATCATCCGTAGACGCCGGGCTCGCGGTCGGCTTGGGTGAAGCAGTCGGCTTTGGCGAAGCAGTCGGCGAAGGCGTGCTGGTGGAGGAACTGCTGCTGTCATCGTCATCATCATCATCAATGCCGTCATTGTCATCATCGTCACTTGGATTGTCGTCCACAACATCCGCGACGCCGTCATTGTCGTCATCGTCATCCGCCGTGTCATCTATGCCGTCATTGTCATCATCACCATCAAGGCCGTCATTGGTCCCGTCATCATCGTCATCCGTGTCATCATCATCATTCACATCAGCAATGCCGTCGTTGTCGTCGTCATCATCCTGGTTGAAATCGCCAAGAGGCGGCACAGGCTGGGTAATCACGGTGCTGTCGCTGAACGGGTCTTCATTCACCGCCTCATTCCAAATTCCATCATCCTGCACATCGTCTTCAAAGAGCCAATCGTCATCCTTGCTGACTGGAACCTGAGCAGCTGTGGTGATTGACTGCCTGAACTCCACCAGGTTTGCGGACATGGCTTGCTGGCTGAACAGAGTGCCGTCTACGGCGTTGATCATCAGCTTCAGGCGCACATCATCCTTGTGAACTTCTACCAGGTAGTAATACACCTGCGCGAAGCGGCCAAACTGGATGTCTGTGACGGTTCCGCCATTGAGGAATACCACTGCCAGCGCAGCGGCTTCGGCCTGGGACTTGAGCGTAGGCTGGAATTGCTCAGGTGCCGGGGCACCGCGCATGACATAGTGGGTGATGTTGCCATGCTGAGCGTTCATGCGAACCTTATACAGGAACCCATCAAGGGAGAGGATAGCGTGGAAAATGATCTCGTCCTCGCCTTTTTTCTCAAGGAATAATTTTTCAATCACAGCAGTCGGAAACCTGTTTTGCAGGAATCCACGTACCGTAGATTCATCCAGTTCTGCTTTGGACGCGCCCGCTTCCTTGGCGGACTTCATGTTGACGCGAATTACATACAAAGGCAGCTTGTTGAGCACCACGCGGTATTGGTTGGAATCCTTGTCTTTGAACGTCAGTTCCAGTTTCTGCGCGTCTTCCCCGGTTGAAGAGAACTCAGCGCCCTGCGGGACATACTGCAATGCCAGGTCCATCGCGCCGGGCGTGGATTCCGCCAGCGTACCCACCACGGAAAGAACCATGGCAACGCTGATGATGAGTGCCAACCATCTTTTCATAAGAACCTCCTTGGCCCAATCTGCCGGGCTGCTTGATGGAGTAAATATAAACACTGAAGGAGCTGCCACGTTAGGATTTAGCGAATCTTCTCACATTTCCCTCACAAAGCAAAACCGCTGCGGTTTTGCAGCGGTCGCGGACAGTGTCATTCTACTCAATCATCCCAGTCATCCCAATCGTCCCAGTCGTCCCAATCATCATCTTCGTCATCGTCATCGTCATCATCGTCATCGTCATCGTCATCGTCGTCATCGTCGTCATCGTCGTCATCGTCATACGGCGTGGCAGTGGGCTGGGGTGGCCGCGTGGGGGCAGCGGTCACAACCGGGGTTGGCGGCGGTGTCACCTGGGGTTTTGGCGCTGAAGTGGCGGGCGCCGCGGTGGGCTTTGGCTGCGGGCGGGCTGTTGCCAGGGGCGCCTGCGCGGCCGCGTTGGCTGACTGGGTGCCGGCACTTGGCGCTGAGGGTTGGCTTAGGTGGCTCTCCCGCGCCACATCGCCGATGACCTGGCCCTTGATGGCGTCGATGGTCAGGCGGTGCTCCTGCTGCTGGTCAAACACGGTCAGGATGTAGAGCTTGCCCGCGCCAATCATCTCCACCCCAAAGTCCACCACCTTGCCTTGCGGGTAGGCTTTTTTGGCGGCGTTCACGGCCAGGGCAAAGCCGGTGCCGCCGTCCCCCAGGGCATCCAGGGGACGCTTGACGCTGATTAACACCTGGGCATCCCCGGCGGAGAAGATGTCGCGATAAAAATAGTTGTTTTCATAATCGGCATAGGAAGCCAGGTAGGCGTGCAGGTCATCATGGCGGAAGGTGAACAGCCCTTCCAGTTGCGCGCCCGGGTTGGCGCCCTTGATCCGCTGGCTGATATCCGCTTCGCTCACCAGCACCTGCTTGGATCCCGTGAGGGCATAGGCCGTCATCACGCGCTCTTTGAACGCTGTGCCGCTATCATCCACCAGCACCTCAAAGCGGTGCTGCCTCCGCTCATCAGAGAAGGTGAAGCGCAGGCCGTCCTGGACCTGCTCCATGCCAACAGGGAGGGCGGAGCCGGGCACGTGGAGGGCGGCCAGGCGCCAGCCAAGGCTGACCTGGTCCGCCTGGCTGGGGACGATGGGCAAGAGCAGCAACAACACCAGGGCAATCAGCAGGAACCGCTTCATCCGCAAGCCTCCCCTCTCATGTGATGATTTCAGTATACGGCGCGAAAAACAAGAAATAAACCGTATGGGCGAAGCCTTACAACTTCCTCACAAAGTCCACGATGAAGCAGGCGCCCTGGCCTGGCTCGCTCTCCACATGGATGGCAGCGCCGTAGCGGTTGGTGATGCCCGCGGCAATCGCCAGGCCCAGGCCCGTGCCGCCCGCGCCCCGGTCCCGCGCGGCGTCCACGCGATAGAATTTTTCAAAGATGCGCTCCCTGTGCTCCCTGGCGATGCCGATGCCGTTGTCGCGCACCTCCAACCGGCCTTCACTTAACAAGACCTTGACATAGCCGCCTTGCCTGCCGTAGCGCACGGCGTTGCCCATCAGGTTGCGCAGCAAATCCCACATGTCCTGCTCAACGGCAAACACATGGCACTGCCCCTGGACGGTGATGGCGATGTCTTTTTGCTGGGCCTGGGGGCTTAGGGCCTGGGCCACCTGGTTTGCCACGCGGTTGAGGTCCACACGGGCCATTTCCCCGATCTTGCGCTGGTCCTGGCGCTCCAGCATCAGGATGTCGTTGATGATGGCGATCATGCGCTGGCACTCCTCCAGAATGTAGCCCAGGTATTCCTGGCGCTGGGCCAGGCCCAGCTCCGGCTCATCATAGAGCATCTCGGCAAAGCCGGTGATGGAGGTGAGCGGACTTTTGAGCTCGTGGGAGGAATTGTCCACAAAATCGCGCTGCATGTCCTGGGTTTTGCTGATTTGCACCAGGTCATAGCGCAGGCGGTCAATCAGGTACAGGATGTTTTCCATGGCCGGGCGCAGCTCGGGATAGAAGTGCTCCGGATTGATCTGGTCGCGGCTGGTTGTGCCCTCCAGCAGGTCGCGCACCTGTTCCAGCTGTTTGACCACCCGCCTGGTGACCGGGTCCAGCAGCCAGTGGGACACGGCGATCATCGCCAGGAACATCAGCACAATCAGGGGAAAATACACCGTGACCAGGTGCTTGATTTCCTCAATGGGGTTGCTCAAGTGCAAGATCAGGCGGCCATCCAGCAGCATGGCCGCGTTGAGCGAGGGGTGGAGCAGGCTGTCACGCAGGGAGAAATCCTCCCCGATACCATGGCGCAGCGCCAGCACCACTTCCTCTTGCTTCATCAGCTTTTGCGGGTCCTGGTCTTCCTTTCCGCTGTCTGCCAGGATGATGCCGTTGGGCATGATGAAGGTGACGCGCAGGGGCGGGGAGGAGGAGGCGATTTTGTCGGCCAGCTCCTGCAGGTTGCTGGAGGACTCGGTAGTCCATGCGGAGGCCGTGTTCAAAATGGCCATCAGGCTGCCCTGGTCGGTCCGGATGTCGGTCACCAGCATGACAGCCGCGAACACAACCACAATCAGCAGGGTCAGCGCGTTGCCAATCCAGTAGGACCGCAGCAGCTTTTTACGCATACATCAACCGTCTGAAAGCAGGCGGTAGCCGCTGCCGTGCACGGTCTCGATATACTTGGGATTGAGGGCGTCATCCCCCAGTTTTTTACGCAGGGCGCGGATGTGGTAGTCCACCGTGCGGGAAGTGTCGGTGTCAGACTGATAGCCCCAGACATCGGCCAGCAATTGGGAACGGGTCACCAGCATCCCGGCGTGCTTGGCCAGGTAGTGCAGCAGCTCAAACTCCTGCACGGTCAGGCTGATGGTCTCCTCCCCCACATGCACCAGGCGCTGGTCGGGCTCCAGCACCAGCTTGCCCACCTCCAGGCGCAGGGCGGCGGGGCTAACGCGGCGCAGCGCCGTGTTGATGCGGGCTTTGAGCTCGCGCACGGAGAAGGGCTTGGTCACATAGTCCTCCGCCCCCAGATCCAGCCCCTTGACCTTGTCCATCTCCGTTGAGCGCGCGGACAGGATGATGACGGGGATGTGCTTTGTCCTGGGGTCCTGTTTCCAGTCCGCCAGGATCTGGAAGCCGTTTTTGCCGCGCAGCATCAAATCCAGCAGCAACAAATCCGGCAAGCCCTTTTTCATGTGTTGCGCAAGTTCTGTCCCGTCATGGCTGTGATGGCCCGTATGCCCCATGGACGCGATGATTTTCATCAGCAGGATGCTGATGTTCTCCTCGTCCTCCACCGTCCAGATAACCGCCATGGCCTTGCCCTCGCATTCTTACATTTCCTGCTTGTCATTATTGACAAAACAGAGGCTTCAACAAGCTGTGGGCTTTGTTTCTAACAAGATTCTAACATTTTACTAACAGATGTAAAGGGCTTGAATCCGGTTTTTACGCCCTTGCTTCGCCTTGCAAATCCTGCCTGCCTTTGTTATGATAATCAGGCCGTATGTGATGTCGGTCCTCGTGCGATTCCATGGTGTGAACCCTGTCAGGACCGGAAGGTAGCAGCAGTAAGCGCAAGTTGGGATGTGCTGCGGGTTCACCCGATGTCGCATGCGGTATTTCTATTTCTTTTGGGTACATTCCCCATACTGAATATGATGCCGGAGGTTGAACCATGTGGAACATTCCCAAGTCCCTTGACGCGGACCCTGAAATCAGGCAAACCATCCAGGACGAGTGCGCGCGGCAGGAATCCCATCTGGAGCTGATCGCCAGTGAGAATTTCGTGTCCGAGCCCATCTTTTCGGCCGTGGGCAGCCCGCTGACCAACAAGTATGCCGAGGGCTACCCCGGCAAGCGCTACTACGGCGGCTGCGAGTTTGTGGATGTCACCGAGAACCTGGCGCGCGACCGCGCCAAGAAGCTTTTTGGCGCCGACCATGCCAACGTTCAGCCCCACAGCGGCTCCCAGGCCAATCAGGGCGTGTACATGGCGCTGCTGAATCCGGGCGACACCGTCCTGGGCATGAACCTAAACCACGGCGGGCACCTGACCCATGGCAGCGCGGTGAACGCCTCGGGCATTTTATACAATTTTGTCTCCTATGGCCTGGACCCGGAGACCGAGCGCATCAATTATGATGAATTGATTGAGCGGGCGAAGGAAATCAAGCCCAAGCTGATTGTGGCCGGCGCCTCGGCCTACTCCCGGGCGATTGACTTCAAGAAATTCCGTGAGGCGGCCGACGCCAGCGGCGCCAAGCTGATGGTGGACATGGCCCACATCGCGGGCCTGGTGGCAGCGGGCGTGCATGAAAGCCCTGTCCCCTACGCGGACGTGGTCACCTCCACCACCCACAAGACCCTGCGCGGCCCGCGCGGCGGCCTCATCCTGTGCAAGGAAGAGCTGGCCCGCGCCATTGACAACGCCATCTTCCCGGGCATCCAGGGCGGGCCGCTGATGCACGTAATCGCTGCCAAGGCCATCTGCTTCAAGGAAGCGCTGGAGCCCGCCTTCAGGCAGTACGCCGCCCAGGTGGTCAAGAACGCCAAGGCCATGGAAAACACCTTCCATGAAGAAGGCGTGCGCATGGTGTCCGGCGGCACGGACAACCACCTGCTGCTGCTGGACCTGGTGGACCTGGACCTGTCCGGCGCGGAGCTGGAAACCCTGCTGGGCGAGGCCAACATCACCGTCAACAAGAACATGGTGCCCCGCGACAAGCGCAAGCCCAGCCAGACCAGCGGCGTGCGCATTGGCACCCCGGCGCTGACCACGCGCGGCATGGTTGAGAAGGACTTCGCGCGCATCGCGAAGGGCATCGCCGACATCATCCGCAACAAGGAGCAGGCCGTGCCCCGGGTGCGTGAGATGGTGGCCCAGCTGACAAAGGAATACCCCTTGTTCAAGTAATTTTCAAAACATTCATGAACCCCGGAAATCCCGCCAATCCGCGGGATTTTTTCATGCCCTTCCACCCGCGAAAAGCATGGTATAATAAAGCGGTTGGAATCCCTATGGTACAATGAAGCCGAGGTGACACGATGAAAGAGACCTGTATTTTAGTTGACGGCCACAGCCTGATGTATCGGGCCTTTTTCGGCCTGCCGCCCATGGACGCTGACGGCGTGCCCACCAACGCTGTCCACGGCTTTATGAGCATGCTGCTCAAGGCCTTTGAGGACATCCGCCCGCAGTACTGCATGGTGCTGTTTGATGAGCATGGGCCGGTCTTCCGCCATGACAGCTTCGCCGCCTACAAGGAAGGGCGCGCGCCTATGCCCGAGGACCTCATCCCCCAGTTTGATGTCATCAAGGATGTGTTGAACAACCTGAACCTGGGCGTGATGAGCCTGCCGGGCTACGAGGCGGACGACCTGATTGGCACGCTGTCCCAGCAGTGCAAGCAAAAGGGCATCCGCGCTTTGATTCTGACCGGGGACAAGGACGATTTGCAGCTGGTGGACGATGATGTCCAGGTGCTATTTACCAGGAAAGGCCTGTCAGAAACCGTGCTGTTTGACCCGGCCGGGGTCAAGGACGCCTTTGGTATCACGCCCGAACAGGTGACCGACTGGAAGGGCCTGATGGGCGACCCCAGCGACAACATCCCCGGCGTGCCGGGCGTTGGCGAGAAAACCGCGGTGAAGCTGCTGCAGGAATACGGCAGCATGGACAAGGTACTGGAAAACGCCGCCACCATCAAGGGCAAGTTGGGCGAGCGCCTGCGGGAGTTCAAAGACCAGGCGCTGTTGAGCCGCAAGCTGGCCACCATCATCCGGGATTTGCCCGTCACCTTGAGCCTCAAGGACGCCACCCTGGACAAGCTGGCGGACGGCATCCCCACCATGAAACGCTACCAGCTGAATTCGGCGTCGGAGCGGGTGCGCAAGTTTGCCGGCGCTCCGCTTGAAGCAGTGAGCGGGCAAGCAAGCAACGCGCCGGACTGGCAGCAGCTGAACACCAAGGAAGAACTGCTGGCCTTTTTGACCCTGGACATCAAGGAGCCCGCCGCCATCTTTGCCAACCACGAGGAAGTGTCCATCGTGTTGCCGGATGGCCGCAGGGCGCAGGTGGGCATTGCCTCCGGCCAGCAGAGCCTGTTTGACACACCCGCCGGACTGACAGCGCCGGAAGCCCTGCGCCTGATCCTGCCCAAATTAAAGGGAGGATTCATCACCCACCACGCCAAGCAGCTCTTCCACCTGATGAACCTGCCGGCGGACAGCCAGCCGAACCTGGTTTTTGACACCATGGTGGGCGCCTACCTGCACAACCCGCAGGAAAAGAACTATTCCCTCCAGAATTTCGCTGCCCGCGACGCCCAGGGCGTGATGGACCTGTACAAGGCGCAGGTAAAGCAGCTGGAAGAGGAGGGGATGCGCCGGTTGTTTGATGAGATTGAGCTGCCCCTTACCCAGGTGCTGTACGACATGGAGGCCCTGGGCTTTCAGGTGGACGGCAAGGTGCTGGAGAAGCTGGGCGCGGATTTCACGCAGCAAACGGAGCAACTGCGGGCAGACATCTATGAATCCACCGGGGTGAAGGGCTTCAACCTCAACAGCCCACAGCAATTGGGCAAGGTGCTGTTTGAAACATTGGCCCTGCCCACCCAGCGCAAGACCAAGTCCGGCTACAGCACGGACGCGGAGGTGCTGGAGGCCATCTCCCCCCTGCACCCTGCCATCCAAATGATCCTGGATTACCGCCAGGTGAACAAATTAAACTCCACCTACATCGACGCGCTGCTGCGCAAGATGGACAGCAAGGGGCGCATCCACTCCACCTTTGACCAGGTGGGCACCTCCACCGGGCGCATCTCCTCCAACGAGCCCAATTTGCAAAACATCCCCGTGCGCACCGCCATGGGGCGGGACATCCGCCGTGCCTTTGTGGCCAAGCCCGGCCACGTGCTCATTGACGGGGACTATTCCCAGATTGAGCTGCGCATCCTGGCGCACATGAGCGGGGATGAGGCCATGCAGGACGCCTTCATCAAAGACCAGGACATCCACACCCGCACGGCGGCGGAAATCAACGATGTGGAGCTGGCGGACGTCTCTCCGGCCATGCGCTCTGACGCCAAGGCGGTCAACTTTGGCATCGTCTACGGCATCAGCGACTTTGGCCTGGCGCGCAACATCGGCACCAGCAGAAAACGCGCCGGCGACTTTATCTCCCGCTATTTTGAGCGCTATCCCGGTGTCAAGAACTTCATGGACAGCGCCGTCAAGCTGGGTTATGAGCAAGGTTACGCCCAGACGCTGTTTGGCCGCCGCCGCATCTTGAATGAGTTGAAATCCGGCAACGCCAACACCCGCAACTTCGGCGAGCGCATCGCCATGAACACCCCCATCCAGGGCACGGCCGCGGACATCATCAAGGCCGCCATGGTGCAGGTGGCGCAGCGGCTGCGGGAAGGCAAATACGAAGCAAGGTTGGTGCTGACGGTACATGACGAACTCATCATCGAAGCGCCCAAGGAAGAGACTGACGCCGTCCGGCGGCTGCTGGGCGACGTGATGGAGGGCGTCATCAAACTGAGCGTGCCGCTCAAGAGCGACATCAAGGTGGGTTACAGCTGGTATGAAACCAAGTAAACCCCTGTTGATTGGCCTGACCGGGGGCATCGCCTGCGGCAAGAGCCACCTAAGCCAGGCCTTGAAGGAGCATGGCGTCACCGTGATTGACGCTGACCAGATTTCAAGAAGCCTGACAGCCCCCGGGGGCGCAGCCCTGCCCGATGTCCGCGCGGCCTTTGGGGATGGGGTGTTTTCGGGGGAGGAACTGGACCGCGCCAAGCTGGCACAGCGGGTGTTTGGGGATGAAGCAGCCTTGAAAACCCTCAATGGCATCCTGCATCCGATGGTGTTTGAAGCGATTGAGCAAGCGATCCATGACAACCACCACCAGCCCGCCCTGGTGCTGGACATCCCCCTGCTGTATGAGACAGGCTATGGCAAGCGGTGCGGCGCGGTCTTTTGCGCCTGGGCGCCGGAAGCGACCCAGCTGGAACGGCTGAAGGAGCGCGGCCTGAGCGAGGAAGAGGCGCGCGCGCGGATTGGAAGCCAGATGAGCGCGCTGGAAAAAGCCAAGCGCGCGGACCGGCTCATCATCACCACCGGCTCGCGCGAGGAGAGCGCGCGGGCAATCTGGAACATTTACCAAGAAACCATCAGGAGGCACAGCATTGTCTGATTCACCCTGGAATGTCAACAACCGCAAACGGCGCGCCCCCCAGCCCCTGAAGCCCGACAGCGCCCAGGTCAGGCATGTGCCCCTGCAGCCGCCGGCGGAGGAATCAAGGCCGCAGGCGCGCGCCGGGCGCAGGCTGGTGAAAGCCCGGCAGGCACAGCAGCAACAGCAGTTCCAGGCTGCCCAACTGGTGCAGCAGCCGGTGAAGGAAGAAAAAAGGGCCAAAAAGCCGCTGCCGGTGTTTTTCCTAGTGGTGCTCAGCATCACGCTGGTCATCAGCGCCCTTGGCATGCTGCGCATGAGCGCCAGCCAGGCCAGGTTGGACGGCCTCAAGGCCGAGCGGCTGGCTGAAGAACAGCGCAAGCTGGCCCACAGGATGGAGCACCTGAACGCCCGTTCCAACTCCGGCTTCATGGATTTGATTGAGAAGTACGCCCGGGAGTACAACATCAGCCCCTCTTTCCTGTCGGCCATCATCAAATGTGAAAGCAGCTACCGGCCTGAGGCTATCAGCCGGGTCAACGCGCGGGGGCTGATGCAGATCATGCCCGACACCGGCACCTGGCTGGCCGGGCGGCTGAACCTGAAAAACTACAAGGGCGAGAACCTCTTTGACCCGGAGACCAACATCCGCTTTGGCGCCTACTACCTGGCCTACCTGTCGGACATGTTCAACGGCTCCCCGGTGATGGTGGCCTCGGCCTACCACGCCGGCGCCAACAACGTCAAGCACTGGGCCATGGCGCGCGCCGGCGACCAGAAAACCATTACAATCGACCAGATTCCCATGGCAGATACCTTGAGTTACGTCAGAAAGGTGATGGACGCGTATGCGATATACAACGAAAACGATCAAAAGGCTGGCTTGCAAAGCCTTGGTTTTGCTCCTCTTGCTGGGGCTTTCTCCAGCCCGGGCGAGTGATGACAACAGCCTGATCATCGGCCTGGTGTCCTCCACCACGACGCGCACCAACCCCCTGCAGCCCATCGAGCGGGAGTTTATGTCCCTGACCGCCCTGGTGTATGAATCCCTGGTGGTGATTGATGATGACTACCTGCCCAAGCAGCACCTGGCCGAGCGCTGGGAGTCCTCAAGCGATGGCTCTAGCTGGACCTTCACCCTGCGCGAAGGCGTCACCTTCCATGACGGCAGCCCTCTGACCAGCGCCGACGTGGTGGCCACGGTAACGGAGATTTTGCGCCTGGCAAACGATGAAGCCGCCGCCAACAAGGGCGCCTATTCCTCCTTGAAGTATTTCATCAAGAACATTTCAGCCGGGGATGAGCGCACCGTGACCATCACCACCGAGCGCAAAAACTTCGGCTTCCTCTATGCCATGACCTTTCCCATCCAGCCTGCCGCCTGGGTCAACTATGAGAACCCGCCGGGCTCCGGGCCGTACATGGTGGAGCAGTTTATGCCCACGGACTACCTGTGGTTGAAGGTGAACCCCGTCTGGTGGGGCGGGGTGCCGGCCATCACCAACATCAGCGCGATGTTCCACGCCACCAACCGGGAATTGATCTCCAGCTATGAATACAACAGGGTGGACGCCATCCTGACCCGGTCCATGACCGCGGCGCAGTACCGCTCCGGCGTCAACTCCCTAAACCTCACCTACCGCACACGGCAGTTGGAAACCCTGCAGATGAACCGCCGCAGCTATGAGCTGGAGGACGTGCGCGTGCGCCGCGCCATCCGCGCCGCCATCAATTTTGACACCATCGTGCAAAACGCCTACATGGGCATGGGCATGCGCACCAACACCCCCCTGCCCAGCGGCACCTGGATGTACCAGGCGGATGAGGTCGCCCACCGTCAGAACGTGGAATTGGCCAACCAGCTGCTGGACGAGACCGGCTGGGTGGACAGCAACGGCGACGGCATCCGCGACATGGTGCGCAACGGCAGCCTGGTGAAGCTGTCCCTGCGCTTTTATGTGTATGAGGAGCAGGACAACTCCGTGCGCGCCAACGTGGCGGCGCAGATTGTCTCCCACCTGGCCGGCGTTGGGATTGAAGCCCGGCTGATGATGATGAGCTTTAAGGAAGTGAAGGAAAAGCTGGAGGCGGGCAGCTATGACCTGGCCCTGGCCAGCTTCAACATGGATTTCACACCCGACCCGGGCTTTTTGCTGAT
>JAAYLK010000008.1 GCA_012521895.1 Clostridiales bacterium | reverse complement strand
CGGGCACCTATGACACCGCCACCGGGGATGCCGTGCGCGCCTACCAGCGCGCCAACGGGCTGACGGTGGACGGCATCGCCGGCAGCGCCACCCAGCACAAGCTGTACAACACCGTGCCCGCGGGCACCTACGACCCCGACGGCGGCAGCACGGTCACCCCCTCGCTGTACCCGATGGAGCTGGTCGACTGGTACAAGGGCGACATCAACTCCTTCTGGGGCCGCGGTGAGACCGCGGTGATGACCGACGTCAGGACCGGTATCTCCCTGCGCATCCGACGCTGGGCGGGCGGCTACCACGTGGACGGCGAGCCGCTGACCTCTGCGGACACCCTGGCCTTGACACGCATCTATGGCGTGAAGAACGCCCAGGAAATCGTGGAGAAGAACCTCTACCAGCGCCGCCCGGTGTGGATTACCCTGAAAGGCCGCAGCTTTGCCGCCAGCCTGTTTGGGATGCCGCACAACTACCCCGAGGGCGACACCATCGCCAACAACGACTTCAACGGCCAGCTGTGCGTGCACTTCTACAACAGCCGCCTGCACACCTCCGGCACCGTGGACCGCGAGCACATGCGCGCCATCCAGACCGCCTATGACGCAGCGCCCACCAAGAAATAAAACACCCATCCTCATCATCGGCGGCGGGGCAAGTGGCCTCGCCGCCGCTTGTGTTCTTTCACAAAACAACCAGCCCTTTGTGTTGCTTGAAAAAGGGAAAAAACTGGGCCGCAAGCTGCTGGCCACCGGCAATGGCCGCTGCAACCTCATGAACCTTGGGCCGGCGGTCTACTTTGGCGACAGCGGCTTCGCCCGGGCGGTGCTGGAGGCTTGCGGCAATGAAAATGTGACGCGCTTTTTTGAAGGCCTGGGCCTGACCATGTTTGAAGAAGAGGAAGGCCGCGTCTACCCCAACACCCGCCAGGCCACCAGCGTGCTGGACTGCCTGCTTTCGCGCATCCATCACAACATCGGCGCGCGCCTCATCACCGACTGCGCGGTGAGGGGCCTTGTAAAAACAGCGCACGGGTTTGTGGTGGACAGCACGCAGGGGCAGTTTGAGGCGGAAAAGGTCATTGTGGCCGTCGGCGGGCCCGCCGCGCCCAAGCTCGGCGGGGATGAGGGGCTGATGCCCGCCCTGAACGCCCTGGGGCATCCCGCTGTGCCTTTCTTCCCGGCACTGACGCCGTTGGAGACGGACACCGCGCCCATCAAAGGGCTGTCCGGCCTGCGCGTACCCGCCTACCTTTCTTTACTGGTAGAGAATGATGTGATCAGCCGCAGCGCCGGGGAAGTGTTCTACGCCGATTATGGCCTGTCCGGCCTGTGCGCGATGCAGCTGGCCCGGGAGGCCCGGGAGCAGCTTGACAAGGGCAAACGGGTTGAGATTGAGATTGATGTACGGCCCCTGCTGGGCTTACAAGAAGTGCTGATGCACCGCCTGCCGCCTGGGGCGTATGACCCGGAAGAAGCGCACCGTGAGGTGCTCACGCTTTTGAAAACCAGGCAGGAAAACCTGCCAAAAGAATTGCTGTACACCGGCCTGCTGCCGGGCAAGATGATTGAAAAAGTGGAACGCCTGCCGCTGCCAAAGGCCGCCCAATGGCTGTCCGGCCTGCGCCTTTTGGTGACGGGCACCAAGGGCTTTGACCAGGCCCAGGTGGCGGCGGGCGGGCTGGACTGCGTTTTTTTTCATCCGAAATCGATGGCATCCACCAAGGTGCCGGGCCTGTACGCCTGCGGCGAGGCCCTGAACGTGGACGGGGACACGGGCGGCTTCAACCTGCTGTTCGCCTGGGCCAGCGGCATCCTGGCGGGGCGCGCTTCAGCACACATGTAGTTAATACTGATTCCAATCTTTATTGCATCGTCACGCCGGATCTTTTGTCTCCCTGCTGTGTCAGTCAACCTCGACGTAGCTTAGGCTACGCCATCGGTTTCCTTCCTTGCAGGAAAACAAAATCCCT
>JAAYLK010000007.1 GCA_012521895.1 Clostridiales bacterium | reverse complement strand
GAGGGATTTTGTTTTCCTGCAAGGAAGGAAACCGATGGCGTAGCCTAAGCTACGTCGAGGTTGACTGACACAGCAGGGAGACAAAAGATCCGGCGTGACGATGCAATAAAGATTGGAATCAGTATTATGCCAAGGAATGCACTTCCGCCCCAAGCAAGCGGGCTTCCTGCGGGTCGTGGGTGACCAGCACGATGGTCTTCCCGGGGCTCATGCCCAGGATGGTGTCCGCGGCCACCTGGCGGCTGTGCTCATCCAGGCCCTTGAAGGGCTCATCCAGCAGCAGGAGCGGCGCGTCCACCAGCAAGGCGCGGGCGATGGCCACGCGGCGCTTCATGCCGCCGCTGAAAGCGCTGACCGGCTTTTGCGGTTCATCCCCAAGCTGGAGGAAATTGAGCAGCTCACCCGCGCGCTGCCTGCCCTCCCGCCCGGTGACCAGCAGCAGGTTGTCCAGGGCGCAAAGGCCCGGCAGCAGCCTGTCCTCCTGGAAGACCACGCTGAGCGGCTCCAGGGTGTGCACCCGCCCCAGGTCCGGCAGCTCCAGCTTCATCAGCAGCCTCAACAGGGTGGTTTTCCCGCTGCCGGAGGGCCCCATCAGGCAGGAAGCCCTGCGCAGCGGCAGGTCCAGGGAAAAATCCTCAAACACCGTTTGCGCGCCAAAGCGCTTGCTGAGGTGTTCAAATCCCAGCCTATTACTCATGCCCTCACCGCCTTTTTCATGCCCCGGTCCAGCAGCAGGCGCAGCAGGCGCTCGCACAGGAGGCTGAGCAGCACGATGATGACCGTCCAGGCAAAGAGGTCGGCCGTGTAGTAATTCACTTTGACGCTGTACAGCTGTTCGCCGATGCTGCCCCGCGGAATGCCGATGACTTCGGCCGCCACCCCGCTTTTCCAGCACAGGCCCAGCGCCGTGAGCGCGCCCGCGCGCAGGTAGGGCAGCAACTGGGGCAGGGTGATCAGCTTCAGGCGCAATATGGGCCTCACAGCGAAAACCTGGGCCATCTCCTGCAGCTTTTTGTCCCGCGCCTTGAGGCCCTCCATCAGGTTGGTGTAGATGACGGGAAAGCCTATCACAAAGGCGATGAGGGCGGACAGCCAGCGGGTGGACACCAGGATGATGGCCAGGATGACAAAGCTGGACACCGGCACCGCGCGCGCGGCGGCCACCAGCGGGGCTATGAGCGTTTTTACAAGTGTAAACCGGGTCGCCAGGGCGGACAGCGCCAGGGCCAGCATCAGGGCAGACAGGAAGCCCAGCAGCACCCGCAGGGTGGAGTGCAGCGCCACCAGGTAGGTGCTGCCCTTTAGCAGCAAGGCAAACAGGCTGCCCAGCACGCTAAGGGGGGAGGCCAGCAGGAACTCATAGCCCACCAACAGCGCCGCCAGCTGCCAGACCAGCAGCCAAAACAAAACCGCCAGCAGCCTGGCGGCCCTGCTGTTGATTTTAGTTCGTGTAATAGAAGGCGTCATCCGGCAGGCTGCCCCCGGTGGTCATGGGGTTAAAGTCAAACAGCACCTGATAAAAAGGTATGAGCAGGTCCGCCATCTCCCGGCCTTTGATGAACGTGATGCTGCAGAAAGGCAGGGCCTTCTCCGCCGCCTGGGCGTTGATGATGTCGTACGCGCCAATCAGTTCCGCGGCTTCCTTGATGTTTTCATTCACGAAGCTTACGGACTGCTCGTAATCCGCGAGAAACTGCGCAAGCCGTTCGGGCTGGTTTTCAATCAGCTCCCTGCGGGCCACCGTCACGCCGGTGATCAGCTTGCCCTCGCCCAGCTTTTCCCACTCGGCATTGAGGTCAAGGGCGACGCGGATGGCCGGGTTCTTGCCCTGGGCTACGGTCACAAAAGGCTGGGGCAGCATGGCCAGGGCCGTCTTGTCCGCCATTAAAGCCGCCAGCGCTTCCGCGTGCTCGGCCTTCCACTGGATGTCCACTTCCGCTACCTTGGCCAGGTTCAACAGGTGCTGCAGGGCATACTCCGGGGTTGAGGCCTTGCCGCTGGCGTAGAGGGTGCGGCCTCGCAAATCTTCCAGGGAATTCACCGTCTCCCCCTGCTCCACGATGTAGAGCACGCCCAGGGTGTTGATGTTGACCACGCGCACCGCCCCCTTGGTGTTGGCGTAGAGGATGGCCGCCAGGTTGACCGGGACGCAGGCCAGGTCCAGTTCGCCCCGGGTGAGGGAAGGCAGCAGGGCGTCCGGGCTGGCAGCCAGGGTGAAGGCATAGTCCTGCCCGCCTTCGCTGTCCTTCATCAGCTTGACCAGGCCCATGGCCGTGGGGCCTTTGAGCGCGCCGATGTTCAGGGGTTTTTCACCCTCTCCATCAACCGGGAGGGACGACAGCAGCAGCAGGGCTGCCAAGGCAATCGCCAGAAATTTTTTCATGTTTTTCCTCGGTTCTTAAACGCTGGCCGCTTCCGCCTGGCGGTACTTGCTGCGCTTGGTGTAGTGCGTGTGCAGCAGGTGGTGGGCCTTGTGGGAGTTGGGCTCGCCAAGGTATTCCTTGTACAGGCGCTGGATGCCAGGGTTTTCATGGCTCTTGCGGCGCACACTGCCCTCATCCGCCTTGTACAAGGCACGGGCGCGCACCTGTTTGGGGTCGGAGCGCAGGCGGTTTTCGGCGGAGACCAGCGGCTGGCCGCCCCCGTCCACACAGCCGCCGCGGCAGCCCATGACCTCGATGAAGTCATACTGCTTTTCACCGCTCTTGACGCTTTCCAGCAGCGCCTTGGCATTGGCTGTGCCATGGGCGACCGCCACGCGCAGGGTGAGGTCGCCAATCTGGATATCGGCCTCCTTGACGCCCTTCTGGCCGCGCACACCATGGAAATCAAGCGAAGTCAGCTCCTGCCCGGTGATGGTTTCATAGGCTGTGCGCAAAGCGGCCTCCATGACGCCGCCGGTGGCCCCAAAGATGGTGGCGGCCCCGGTACTGTCGCCCAGGAGATTGTCAAAGTTTTCATCCGGCAGGCTCAGGAAGTCGATGCCGTTGGACTTGATCATGCGCGCCAGCTCCCGCGTGGTGATGACCGCATCCACATCCTGCACGCCCATGGCGGACAGCTCCTCGCGCGCGGCCTCAATCTTTTTGGCCGTGCAAGGCATCACCGACACCACCGCGATGGTCTTGGCGGGGATGTTCATCTTCTCGGCGTAATAGCTCTTGATGACAGCGCCCATCATTTCATGCGGGGATTTGCAGGAGGAGAGGTTGGGGATGAACTCCGGGTAGAAGGTTTCGCAGAAGTTGATCCATCCCGGGGAGCAGGAGGTGATCATGGGAAGGACGCCCTTGTTTTTGATGCGGGAGACCAGTTCCGTGGACTCCTCCATGATGGTGAGGTCGGCGGCGAAGTCGGTGTCAAACACCTGGTCAAAGCCCAGCCGCCGCAGGGCCGCCACCATCTTGCCGGTGACGTTGGTGCCCATGGGCATGCCAAACTCCTCGCCCAGCGCGGCGCGCACCGCGGGCGCGGTCTGCACCACGACGTGTTTGCCCGGGTCGTGCAGCAAGCGCCACACCTTGGGGGATTCTTCCTTTTCTTTGAGCGCGCCAACCGGGCAGGCCGCGATGCACTGGCCGCAGCCGATGCAGGCGGTCTCGCTCAGGTGGGCCTTCCAGGGGGATTCAATGGAGGTATGGAAGCCGCGCCCCACCGGGCCGATGACGCCCACCGCCTGGAGGTTGTAGCAGGTGGTGACGCAGCGGCGGCAGTTGATGCACTTGTTGTTGTCGCGCACCACGGAGGGCGAGAAGTCATCCACCGTGTACTCACGCCGCTCGCCGGCGAATATGTGCTCGTCCGTGACTTCCAGTTCCAGCGAGAGGCGCTGTAGTTCGCAGTTCTGGGAGCGGACGCAGCTTAAGCACTTCTTGTCGTGGTTGGAAAGAATCATCTCCAGCACGGCCTTGCGCGCGTGGCGTACACGGCGGGTGTTGGTCTTGACCTCCATGCCCTGGGTGGCCGGCAGCACGCAGGCCGCCTGCAGGGTGCGGGAGCCCGTTTCCACCACGCACATGCGGCAGGCGCCGATTTCGTTGATCTCTTCCAGAAAGCACAGCGTGGGGATGCGGATGTTGGCCTTGCGCGCGGCATCCAGCACGGTCGCGCCCTGGGGCACTTCCACCTTGACGTTGTCAATGGTCAATGTAATGTTGTTACTCATGCTGTCCTCCGTCAAACCTTGATAATGGCGTCAAAGTGGCACTTGTTGAAGCAGGAATCGCACTTGATGCACTTGTCCACGTCAATGTGGTGCTGGCTGCGCGCCTCACCCGTGATGGCGCCAACGGGGCAGACCCGGGAGCAGGCGGTGCAGCCGCGGCATTTGTCGGTGATTTCCAGGTGCAGCAGGTCCTTGCAGTGGTGGGCCGGGCAGCGTTTTTCGCGGATGTGGGCCTCGTATTCATCCCGGAAATAGCGCAGGGTGGACAGCACCGGGTTAGGCGCGGTCTGCCCCAGGCCGCACAGGGCCGTGTCCTTGATGGATTCGCACAGGATGTCCAGCTTTTCCAGGTCTTCTTCCTCACCCTTGCCGGAGACGATGCGGTTCAAAATCTCCAGCATCCGCCGGGTGCCCACCCGGCAGGGGGTGCACTTGCCGCAGGACTCATCCACCGTGAAATCCAGGAAGAAGCGGGCGATGTCCACCATGCAGTTGTCCTCGTCCATGACAATCATGCCGCCCGAGCCCATCATGGAGCCAATCTGGACCAGGGAGTCGTACTCAATGGGCACATCAATCAGGGATTCGGGGATGCAGCCGCCGGAGGGGCCGCCGGTCTGCACGGCCTTGAAGCGCTTGCTGTTGGGGATGCCCCCGCCGATGTCGTAGATGACTTTGGATAGCGGCGTGCCCATGGGCACCTCCACCAGGCCCGTGTTGTTGATCTTGCCGCCCAGGGCGAAGACCTTGGTGCCCGGGGAGCGCTGGGTGCCCATGGAGCGGAACCACTCGGGGCCCTTGATGAGAATTTGCGGGATGTTGGCCAGGGTTTCCACGTTGTTGATGTTGCTGGGCTTGCCAAAGAGGCCTACTTCCGCGGGATAGGGCGGCTTGGGCGTGGGCTCGCCGCGCTTGCCCTCGATGCTGGTCATGAGGGCGGTCTCCTCGCCGCAGACAAAGGCGCCGGCGCCCAGGCGGATGTGCACATCAAAATTGAAGCCCATGCCCAGGATGTTCTTGCCCAGCAGGCCGTAGTTGCGGGCCTGCCCGATGGCAATCTGCAGGCGCTTCACTGCGATGGGGTACTCGGCGCGCACGTAGATATAGCCCTCGTCAGAGCCGATGGCGTAGCCGTTGATGGCCATGGCCTCCAGCACCGCGTGGGGGTCGCCCTCCAGCACGCTGCGGTCCATGAAGGCGCCGGGGTCGCCCTCGTCGGCATTGCAGATGACATATTTTTTATCCGACACCGTCTTGGCGCACAATTGCCATTTCAGGCCCGTGGGGAAGCCGCCGCCCCCGCGCCCGCGCAGGCCGGACTCCTTCAACAGGTCAATCACCTGCTGGGGGCTCATCTCGCCCAGAGCCTTGCCCAGGGCCTTGTAGCCGTCAAAGGCGATGTACTCATCGATGTTTTCCGGGTCAATCACGCCGCAGTTGCGCAACGCCACACGGGTCTGGTGCTTGTAAAACTCGATGTCGTTGAGCGACAGGTGGTTTTGCGCGCCCTCCTCGTGCTCGTGGTAGACCAGGTGACGCACGATGCGGCCCTTGAGCAGGTGCTCGCGCACGATTTCGGTGACATCCTCCTGCTTGACGCGGGCGTAGAAGGTGCCCTCCGGGTAGACAATCACCACCGGGCCCTCGGCGCACAGGCCAAAGCAGCCGGTCTTGACGACGGAAATTTCCTTGTCAAGTTGGTGCAGCTTCAGCTGCTCCAGGAAGGCTTCCACCAGCTTTTCAGAGCCGGAGGAGGTGCAGCCGGTGCCGCCGCAGACCAGAACATGGGAACGGTAGATGCTCATTGTTCATTCCCCCTCGTGTTGACGCCCATGGCGGCGGTGATGGTGTACTCATACACCGGCTTGCCGTTGACGATGTGCTCCGCCACGATGCGGCGCGCCTTTTGTTCATCCAGGTTCACATAGGTCACCTTCTCCTGGTCAGGCAGAAAGACATCGGCCATGGGCTCAAAGCGGCAGGTGCCGATGCAGCCGGTCTGGGACACGGTGACATTGGAAAGCTTGCGGCGGGACGCCTCCGTCACAAAGGCCATCATCACAGGCCGGGCGCCGGCGGCGATGCCGCAGGTGGCCATGCCCACCACCACGCGCGCCTCGTTTTCCCGGTCTTCCTTGCGCATCTGGATGCGCTCCAGGGTTTGCTTTCGGATTTGTTCCAGTTCACTCAAAGACTTCATGCTTCCACTCCTTCAAAAAATCCTTTGACCAGGTCTTTTAAGGTGTCGTCCAGCCAGGTGATGACTTCCGGGGCGTTGAGGGAGATGCCTGAAAGCGCATTTTTCACCTGGCGTGTGTCCAGCTGATGGCTGTCCCCATCACGGGTAAAGCGGATGCGCCATTCCGGCGCTTCGGGGTTGGCGGTGATCAGCAGCAGCAGGGTCTGGGCGATGTCGCCCGTGGGCGGGCAGTCAAGGTGGTTTAAATCAAAACCGGCTTCCACCACCGTTCCCTGCCCGGGAGCGCTTTTGATGTCAAACCTGCCGCCGCTCATCAGGCAGTGTTCCCGTGTCAGCGGGATGCCCAGGCCGATTTTGCGCGTAATCCGGCTGGTGCCAAAGGGGCTGAGGGCTTTTTGCAGCGTCTCCCCGTCCATGCCGCAGCCGTTGTCGGCAACCACCATGCTCAGCAGCTGCCCTTGCTCCTTGACAAACCTGATGTCAATCGCGGTGGCCCCGGCAGTGAGGCTGTTTTGCGCCAGGTCCATCAGGTGCAGGGACAGGTCGCGCATCAGTCCTCGTACCGCGACAGGATCATGGGCACATCATCGGGCGTGACGCGGCCATGCACATCCTCATCCACAGTCAGAACAGGCGCCAGGCCGCAAGCGCCCAGGCAGCGGGTGGCCACCAGGGTGAACTTGCCATCCTTGGTGGTCTCACCAGGCTCAACGCCCAGGGAGGACGCCAGCTTGTCCAGCACCGCCTGGGCGCCCTTGACATAGCATGCCGTGCCCATGCACACGCTGATGACGTGCTCGCCCTTGGGCTGGAGGGAGAACTGGGAGTAGAAGGTGGCCACGCCATAGACCTCGCTCAGCGTCAGCCCCAGCCCTTCGGCAATGACGATCTGTACATCCTGGGGCAGGTAGCCAAAGATTTTCTGGGCTTCCTGCATCACGGGCATCAAGGGGCCCTTCTCGTCCTTGTGCCGGGCAATGACCTCGCGCAAGGCCTTCATCTGTTCCGTCTTTTCCACCATGCTGTCCTTCCTTTCCTTGGGGCCTATGTTCAAACGGTAATCCCGTATTGAAGCGTGCTGATGATGCTGTCGAGGTTTTTTTCCGCGGAGATCAAGTGTTCCTTTTGGGCGATCAGGCCCAGCTCATGGGCGTCTGAGGAGTGGAGCACCAGGTAGTTTTCATCAATTTGGTCTTTGGGGCCGGCTTCTACGGCACGGAAGCCCGCGCTTTGCGGGATGAAGCCCAGCACCTGAACCAGGCCGTAGCTGCGGTGGATGTGCGCGGGCACCGCCACCCCATGAAAGGACGTAATCCAGGAGACGGTTTCCTCCAGGCTTGTGGCCAGCGCCCCCAGCAGGAAGGCTTCTTCCTGGCCCAAAACCCTGTCCCGGTGGTCCACCAGGGTCTGCTGTCCGAAATAGTCCGGGCGGTTTTTCATGCTGCCGCGCAGATGGGGCAGGCGGGCATCCGCTTCCAGCGCGGCTTCCAGGGAGGGGAAGTAGGCCAGAAGGTGCACCTCCTCCGCCGTGCACAATTCCATCCCCGGCAGGAAGAGCAGGCCGTGTTCCCGGGCCGCCTGGTCAAAGGCTTTCAGGTTGCCGCCCGTGTTGTGGTCCGTCAGCGCGATGAGGTCCAGGCCGTTGAGCCTTGCCATCCGGCAGACGTTCTGCGGCGTCATGTCCTCGCTTGCGCAGGGGGACAGGCAGGAATGCAGGTGGAGGTCGTAGGCCAGCTTCATCCGGGCAGGTCATGCAAGCCGTTTTGGTAAAGCAATCCGCACAGGCGGTAGGCGGACAGCGGGGAGGACAGCACGGCGATGCCCTCTTCCCGGGCTTTCTCCAGCACCGCGCCTTCCATCTCAAGGCCGTCCGGCAGCAGCACGCAGGCCATCTCATGCAGGCTGGCCACCGCGATGACGTTGAGGTGGGTTTGCACCGTCACCCAGGCCATGCCCTTTTGCCCCCTGGCCATCACCCAGGACAGCAGGTCGCAGGCGTAGCCGCAGGTGACGTCCCGCGCGTGGTCGCCATGCGCCAGGATGTTCGCCTGGGCCAGGCGCGCCACCAGTTCTATCGTCATGCCTTGTTCTCCTCCTTGTGTTCCGGATGCAGGGTAAAGGTGATTACCATCAGGGTGCCAACACCCGGGCGGCTGGCCAGGACGAAGTGGTCGCTGACCCGCGCGATGTTGGGCAAGCCCATGCCCGCGCCAAAGCCGCGGCTGCGCACCTCCTCATCGGCGGTGGAGAAGCCCTCCATCTTGGCCAGCTCCACATTGGAAATTCCGGGGCCTTTGTCATAGGCTTCCAGGGTGATGGCGGCGTCGGTCACATCCAGCTCCATCTTGCCGCCAAAGGAATGGATGACCAGGTTCATCTCGGCCTCAAAGGAGGCGATGGCCACGCGCCGCACCAGGGCTTTGTCGATACCCAGCGCCAGCAAGCGCTTTTTGATGTGGGCGGAGACGGAGCCGGCATTGGCGTAATCGCCCTGGTCCACCAGGTAGACATCATGGGGCATTACTGCGCGCCGCCCTCACGGGAGGACCACTTCATGGGGCTGCCGCGCAGCCCGGCCTGGTAGAGCAGACCGGCGGACACGAACATGGTCTTGTTGACGCTTAGCAGCACCACGCCCAGCTCCCGCGCCATCGCGATGGTGGCCTCATCCGGGCGCTTGCCGCGCACAAAGACCAGGCAGCCCAGGTCCAGCATCTGCGCGGTGCGGATGACGTTGGCGTTGGCGATGCCGGTCAGCAGCAGGGCACGCTCATGCACAAAGGCCAGCACATCGCTCATCAAATCCGAGCAGCAGGCGCTTTTGACGGTCTGGTCCAGCTGGTCCTCCCCCGTGAGCACCTCCGCGTCCAGCACCTGCGCCACTTGATGCAAGCTCAAGCCGCCCAGCATCACCTGGGTGGTTTGGGCGTCGCTCAAGGCGCTGTTGATGATTGCGCTGCCATGTTGTTCAGGTTTGAAAACCGGTCTCATGCTATGTCCTCCGTCTTTGATGTCTTTCAGAGGGGGCGCGTGAATGGCGATCCGGGATGATTATATCAAAGCCCGACAGATTGAACAGGGCTTGTGAAAAAGGGAATGGGACGGCATCTGTCCCGCGTGGAACGATATTGTCCCAATTGGACAAAGCCCGGGCGTCATTCCTTGATAAACCTTGTTGCCGGCAAAGGAAATCATCCACCGGAAGGCCTTTTAACAGGTGGAATGAATACAAACGCGGATGGAAACAAACCAGATATGGGCACTGTGCCCATTATAGCCGGTGGGACGGTTGCTGTCCAGCAAAACAGAAAACTTGCTGTACATATGGTATGATAGGGGATGGTTTCAAACGAACGCTCAGGAGGCCCTCATGCTTAGAATTGAACACCTGAACAAATCCTATGGCGACAAGAAAGCGGTGGATGACCTCAGCCTGCACATCAGGCCCGGTGAAATCTATGGCTTCATCGGCCACAACGGCGCGGGCAAAACCACCACCATCAAGGCCTGCTGCGGCCTGCTGCGCTTTGACAGCGGCGAGGTGCACATCGCCGGGCATTCTGTGAAGGATGAGCCGCTGGCCTGCAAGCGCCTCACCGCCTACCTGCCGGACAACCCGGACCTGTACGAGTTTTTAAGCGGCATCAAGTATCTGAACTTCATCGCCGACATCTTTCAGTTGAGCATTGCAAAGCGCGAGGAGCGCATCACGGCCTTAAGCGCCGAGTTTAGCCTGACCGATGACCTGGCCCAGCCCATTTCCGCCTATTCCCATGGCATGAAGCAAAAGCTGGCCGTGATCGCGGCGCTCATGCATGAACCCAGGCTGCTGGTGATGGACGAGCCCTTCACGGGGCTGGATCCCAAGGCCTCCTTCATCTTAAAGCAAAAGATGCGCACCTTGTGCGATGCCGGCGGCGCGGTCTTCTTCTCCACCCACGTGCTGGATGTGGCCGAAAAGCTGTGCGACAAGGTGGCCATCATCAAGGACGGCAGGCTGGTGGTGGAAGGCACCATGGAGGCCGTGCGCGGCAAGGAATCCCTGGAAGAGGTCTTCCTTGAGCTGGAGGACTAGCATGCTTAATGCGCTGGTGAAGGTGCAGGCCCGGGCAGCCCTTCAGGCAATGTACAACCGCACCGCCCTCAAGAAAAAGAAAGCCAAGGGCAACCTTGTGCTGATGGCGCTGCTGGCCGTGTACATCCTGGCCTCCCTGGGTTTTTCCTTTGGCTTTTTCTTCAAAAACATGCTGGACTCCTTTGCCCCGATGAACCTGCTCTGGATGTATTTTGCCATCACGGGGCTGGCCGGCTTCCTGTTTAGCTTCATGGGCTCGGTCTTTTTGTCCCAGAGCATGCTGTTTAAAGCAAAGGACAACGATTTGCTGTTAAGCCTGCCCCTCAAGCCCGGGCAGATTCTGCTGGCCAGGACGCTGTCGCTGTACCTGATGGCAATGATCATCCAGCTGGTCATCCTGCTGCCTGCGTTCATCGTGTTTTTGCTGTATGGGCAAGCCGGCGCGGCGCAGATTGTCATCTTCCTGCTGACCCTGGTGTTGCTGCCACTGCCCTCCATGGCGCTGTCCATGCTGTTGGGCTGGCTGCTGTCATTGGTGTCAGACCGCATCCGCCACAAGAACGTCATCACCATTGTGCTGTCCCTGGGCTTCCTGACGGCCTACTTCTGGGGCTACAGCAAGCTGATGGAGGCGATGAACTCCCTGGTGAGCCGCGGCCAGGAAATCGCGAAGGCGGTGCAGTCCGCCCTTCCCCCGGCCTACCACTACGGTATGAGCATCGCGCATGGCGACCTGAGCAGTTTTCTGCTGTTCGCCCTCTTTTGCCTGGTGCCCTTTGGCGCGCTGATGCTCATCATCAGCCGCAACTACATCCATGTGCTGACCAATCAGCGCGGCGCGCGCAAGGCGGTCTACAAGGGCGGGCGGATGCGCGCGGGCAGCCCGATGAAGGCGCTGGTCACAAAGGAAGCGCGGCTGTTTTTCGGCAAGCCCATCTACCTGATGAATTCCGCCATCAGCCTGCTGTTCATGCTGGCCCTGCCCCTCATCCTCCTGTTTGACAGGAACACCTTGACCGCCATCACCGCGACCTTTGGCGTGGGCGGTGACTTCCTGGGCCCCATCTGCGCGCTCATCCTGTGCGTGCTCAGCGCCTCCACTTTCATCTCCGCCCCCTCGGTGTCCTTGGAAGGCAAGAACCTGTGGCTGATTCAAAGCCTGCCGGTGAAGCCCATCCAGTCCCTGATGGCCAAGGCGCTGACACACATCCTCATCAGCGCGGTGCCCATCGTGCTATCGTCCGTGTTGCTGGCCGTCATCCTCAAACTGGACCTCATCAGCTTCCTGCTGACACTGGCCCTGCCGCTGGCGGCCTCGGCCTTCGCGGCCTTCCTGGGCCTTGCGCTCAACCTGCGCTTTCCCAAGCTGTCCTGGCGCAATGAGGCCGAGCCCGTCAAGCAGAGCATGAGCACCTTCCTGGCCATGACCCTGGGCTTCCTGGTGCCCGCGGGCCTGGCCGCCCTGTACATCTTCGCCTTGAACCACATCCCGGTACAGTTGTATTTGCTCTTGAGTGTCCTGTTTTTCTTGCTGCTGGGCGCCCTGCTGTACGCCCATCTGAACAGGACCGCGGACAAGGCCTACCTGGATTTGACGGAAGCAGCATAAACCATCAACGCAAAACAGCCCCGGGCATTGTGCCCGGGGCTGTTGCTGTCTACCGTGGATTTAAATCTGGGGGATTTTGATCTCCACCTCGCGGCCCAATTCGGCGGAATCGCCAATGGCGTTGATGATGGCCTGGTTGTACAGAATCTGGGAGGAGGGCACGGGCGCGGGGCGATCAAAGATGATGGCGTCCAGGAAGGAACGGATCTTCTTGTCAAACAGGCCGGATTCGTCCTCGGGGATGATGGGGATGACGGTCTCCACCTGCTCGCCCGCCAGGTCGTGGTACAGCTTCATCGGGCCGCCGACAGAGCCGTTCCAGCACTCGGTGGAGGGGATGCGCAGCGCCCCCTTGGTGCCCAGGATGACGGTGTCGCCGGGGGTGTCCAGGTGCATGGCCCAGGCGATGCGGAAGTCCAGGATGATGCCGCCCTCCAGGCGGATGAAGGCCGCGGCGAAGTCGTCGACGTTAAAGCGCGCCGCGTCCTCGGGCTTCTGGTAGTCGGTGGAGGTGCCAAAGAAGTTGGAGGTGTAGCCGGACGCTGTCAGGGGCTTGGGGTAGCCGATGGCGTTTAAAACCATGTCCAGCGAATAGCAGCCGATGTCGCCCAGGGCGCCGATGCCGGCGGTTTTCTTTTCAATGAAGGTGGAGTTGGGGATGCCGCGGCGGCGGCCGCCGCCGGTCTGGATGTAGTAAATCTGGCCCAAGGCGCCGGAATCCACGATTTTCTTGATCTGCTTCATGTTGGCGTCCATGCGCGGCTGGAAGCCGATGGTGAGCACCTTGCCGCTCTTCTTCTCCGCGCGCATGATGTCCACCGCTTCGTCCAGCGTGGCGGTGAAGGGCTTTTCCAGCAGCACGTGCACGCCGCGGTTCAAGGCGTCGATGGTGGGGGCCGCGTGCTGGGTGTTGTAGGTGCACACGCTGACGGCGTCCAGCTGCTCGTTTTCCAGCATGGCCTTGTGGTCGGGGTAGAACTTGCAGTTCTTGACGCCATAGTGCGCGGCGAATTTCTCCGCCTTGCCGGGGATGAGGTCAGCCATGGCCACAATCTGCACGTCAGGCTGGCGCAGGTAGCTTTCCACATGGGCCTCGGCGATCCAGCCGGTGCCGATGATGCCCACGCGCAGTTTTTTCTCGCTGTACGTACGCTCCTCACGCACCTCCGGGGTAAAGTTGGACAGGACGCGATCCGCTTCTGACATGTTAGACTCCTTTCGACCCTTGTGGCATCATTCACAGCGCGCGGCACAGTGTCTAACACGCTGTCATTTTTCTTATCCTAACATGGTTAAAGGTTTTCGTAAATGGACAATCCACCAAAATGCAGGCGGTTTTCTGTGCTGTCTGTACAAAAGTCCGCGGGGAAGAACTGTCAAAATCGGGTAGAATGATAGTGGCCGTTTGGCACATCCCACAAGGAGTTTTTTTATGCAACATTTTGACGTCGCGGTGCTTGGCGCGGGCAGCGGGTTGATGATTATGGAAGGCGCGCGCGACAACGGCAAGACCTGCGCCGTGATTGAAGAGGGCGCCTTTGGCGGCACCTGCCTAAACCGCGGCTGCATCCCCAGCAAGATGCTGGTGTATCCGGCCGATCTCATCCGCGACGCCCAGCGGGGCGAGCGGGTGGGCATCACCTTTGACGCGCCCAAGGTGGACTGGGAAAAGGTCAGCCGCAGGATGTGGCGGCAGATTGATGTCAACAAGGAATTGGAAACCGAAGTCGAGGAAACCCCCGGGGTCACCGTGTTCCGCGGCAGGGGTTCCTTCGTTGACAAGAACACGCTGGACATCAGCATGAAGGACGGCAGCACCCAGCGCATCACCGCGGACAGCATCGTCATCGCCACCGGCAGCCGCACCCGCATCCCCGACATCGCGGGCCTGGAGGAAGCCGGCTACCTCACCAGCGAGTCCTTCTATGGGGACAAGTTCCCCAAGAAGCCCTATGACAGCCTGCTCATCATCGGCGGGGGCAGCACGGCGCTGGAGATGGCGCACATCTTCTCCGCCTTTGGCACCCGCGTCACCCTGGCGGTGCGCAGCGAGACCATGATGCGCGGCCTGGATGATGACCTGGCCCCCTTTGTCAAAAAGCAGCTGGAAGCCGTGGGTGTCCAGGTGCTGTACTTCGCCCAGGCCCAGTCCATCAAGGCAGAGAACGGCCTGAAAACCATGACTTTCAAGGACAAGAACACCGGGCACACCTATGACATCACCGCCCAGGAGATCTTTTTGGCCCCGGGCATCGTGCCCAACAGCGACGCTTTGAACCTGAAAGCGGCGGGCGTTGAAACCGATGCCAACGGCTACATCATCACTAATGAGCAGCTGAAGACCAATGTGCCCGGCGTGTACGCCCTGGGCGACATCAACGGCAAGTTTCCCCTGCGCCACAAGGCCAACTACGAAGCGGGCGTGCTCAACAACATCCTCTTTGGCGACAGGACCCGCGTCGCGGAGTACGACAGCGTGCCCATGGCGGTGTTCACCCACCCCCAGGTGGCCAGCGTTGGCCTGGGCGAAAAGGAAGCCCGCGCCCTGTACGGCGACCGTGTGCGCGTCTTCCATGGCAATTATTCCGACATCATCGCGGGCATCTCCATGGGCTATTCCAAGCGGCATGAGGATGACGGCTTTGCCAAGATCATCACCGACGACAACAAGCGCCTGCTGGGCGTGCATGTGGTAGGCCCCCAGGCCGCCATGGTGGTGCAGCCCTACGCCTTTTTGATGAACGCGGGCGGCATGGAGCAGGCCAGCCACAAGGGCACCTGGCTGCCCATCGAGCGCGCCATGACCATCCACCCCACCTTCTCCGAACTCACCGCCTGGGCGCTGCTCTATCCCCTGCCGCCCAAGGTCTGAGGCAGCGCACAAGAAATCACCCTGCAGGCTTGCGCTTGCAGGGTGATTTTTTACGCTTTATTCTTCCTGGTCTTGTTCCTCAAGGAAGGCGAAGCGCGGCTGCTCCCCGCCCTCGTGCACCACGGTTTCCAGAAACATGGCAAGCGGGCGCACCCACAGCCCTTTTTCGCCGTACAAGGCGCGGTAGACCACCATGTCTTCCAGGGTTTCCGAGTGCTTGGCGGTGCCGAGCACCTCATAAAGCCCGCCCTTGAAATGGCGGTATTTTCCGGTTTTCATCATGATTGTGCCCTCAGCGCCGGGAAAACCACGGTGATGCTGGTGCCCTGGCCCACCTGGCTTTGCAGGGTGATTTTGGCCTTGTGGAACTCCGCCGCGTGCTTGACGATGGACAGGCCCAAGCCCGTGCCGCCCGTGGCCTTGGAACGGCTCTTGTCGGTGCGGTAGAAGCGCTCAAACACGCGGGGCTGGTGCTCTTTCTCAATGCCGATGCCGGTGTCGGTGACAGTTAAAATGGCCTGGGCGCAGTTGGTGACACGGACCTTGACGGTGCCGTTTTCCACGTTGTACTTGATCGCGTTGTCAATGAGGTTGGAGCACAGCTCATCCAGCAGCGTGGCATCCCCCAGCACCCAGGCATCCGTGCCCTCATAGCTCAAATGGACCTTGCGTTCATCCGCCATCAGCTCCAGCGACTGGCTGACGGCCTTGGCCACCTCGTGCAGGTTGACCGCGGCCTTCTGTCCAGCCAAATGGCCCTCGTCCAGCTTGGAGAGGCGCAGGATGTCCTCCACTAGGGTCAGCATGCGCTTGCTTTCCCGCAAAATCACGCCGTAAAACTGGCCGGCGTCCTCGCTTTTAACCATGCCCTTGTCCAGCAGCTCCGCGTAGCCGCAAATGGTGGTCAGTGGGGTGCGCAGTTCGTGGGACACATTGGCGGTGAAGCGCTTGCGCATGTCCTCGGCCTGCAATTTGTCCGTCTGGTCAGACAGCAGCAGGATGGCGCCGGACCGGCCCTGGATGCGGTTGGCCAGCAGCATATAAACCCTGCCGTCCTTTTCCAGCAGGCCGTCGGCCGTGCCCAGGCTGCGCAGTTCCTCCAGCACCATTAAGATGACCGGGCTGCGGTTGATGGCGGGCAGGCCCTTGCCCAGGGCCTGGTCCTCCGTGACCCCCAGCATAGAACAGGCGCTGGGGTTGATCAAGATGATTTCATCCTTGAGGGACATCGCGACAAAGCCCTCGTGCATGCCGTTGACCAGGGTGTTCAGCTCCATCCGCCTGGCTTCCAGCGCGTCCATCTGGGCGATGGTGTGCTTGTTTTGCTGGTCGATTCTTTTCACCAGTGGCAGCAGCTCGTCATAGACCACCGCGTCTTCCGGGTGGTCCAGGTCGATTGAGACGATGGGCTTGATGAGGCGGTCTAAGATAATGTTGGCAAACAGCAAAAGCAGCGCCATCAGCAGCAAAAAGGCGATCACCAAAAAGGGCGCCACACCCTGGGCCAGGCCGCGGGCCAGGCGCTCGGGCGCGGCCACGCGCAGCAGGGTGCCATCTTCCAGGCGCTGGGCGTAATACACGGCGGTTGAATTGGTGGTGTCGGAATAGCGGATGGCGGAACCGCTGCCCTCCCGGGCCGCCGCGGCCAGCTCCGGCCGGTCGGCGTGGTTGTCCAGCTCCCCGTCCGCCCAGTTGTCAAACAGCACCGCCCCATCGCTCGCCACCAGGGTGACGCGGGAGGAGGATATCAAGCCTGCCAGGGCTTGCCGCGGGTCCTTGCCCACAAGCTCCTGGCTGATCTGCTCCGCTTCCTGGACGACCTGGTCCAGCAGCTGCTTGCGCGCCACCGTGCGCACAAGGTTGCCCGTCACCAGGACGGCGACCAGCACAAAGGCAGCCACCAGGAGGGTGAAACCGATGAAGATTCTGCGTTTCAAGTGGTTTCTTCCGTTTCCGCGCTGTCATGCTCGCTGATTAAGCGATAGCCCACGCCGCGCTTTGTTTCAATCATGCCGGCAGCCTTGCCAAGCTTTGCGCGCAGGGTGCGAACATGCATGTCCACCGTGCGGGTGTCCCCCACATAGTCGGTGTCCCAGACCTTGTTGAGCAATTGCTCCCGGGTGAACACCAGGCCGGGGTAGCTCATCAAAAAGTGCAGCAGGCGGAACTCCTTGTTGGTCAGGGTGACTTCCTCCCCAAAGACCATGGCTTCCCGCCGGGCCACATCCATTTTGATGGGGCCGTTGGACAGCTTCTCAGGCAGCTCCTTTTTTTCACTCCGGCGCAACACCGCGCGGATGCGGGAGAGCAGCTCCATCACCCCAAAGGGCTTGACGATGTAGTCATCCGCCCCCGCGTCCAAAGAGCGCACCTTGTCCATCTCGGAATCCTTGGCGGTGAGCATGATGACGGGAATTTGCCGCGTGCGCTCATCCTGGCGCATTTGCGATAGCAGTTTTCCGCCGTCCGTGCCCGGTAGCATCTGGTCCATCAGCACCAGCTGGGGCAGCTTGCGCCGCATGGCTTCCAGAAAGTCCTTGCCGTTTTCAAAGCCTTCCGCCTCATAACCGGCCTGCCGCAAGGCGTACAGCACCAAATCGCGGATGGCCTGATCGTCTTCGACAGAATAAATCATTGCAGACGCTCCCCTTTGTACATCCCGGTCACCGCGTACTCGACCCACTCGGCGATGTTGACCGCGTGGTCGGCGCAGCGCTCAAAGTATTTGGCAATCATCAGCATGTCCAGCAGCTGCATCCCGTCCACCGCGTCCCCGCTCTGGCTGGCCTTGTGGATGAGGTCGATGATGTCCTGCTTGACCTGCATGAACAGCTCGTCCACGATGTCGTCGTCCTTCATGACCACCTGGGCCAAGGCCTGGTCGCGCGCGACGTAGGCGTCAATGGCCTTGTGCACCATGCGCGCCGTCTCCGCGGCCATCTGCTGCAGGTGGGGCGGGAAGGGCAGGAGGGCCCCGTGCACCGGCATGGTCAAAATCTCCGCGATGTCGGAGGCCTGGTCCGCGATGCGCTCCATGTCGGTGATCATCTTCAAGGCCGCCGAGATGATGCGCAGATCCCGGGCCACCGGTTGCTGCATCAGGATGAGGCGCAGGCAGAGGGTTTCAATCTCCCGCTCCTTGCGGTCAATCTCGTTGTCGCCTTCACGGAGCTTGCGCGCGGTCTCCAGGTTGCGGGTTTCCAGCAGGGTGCCCGCGTTTTCGATGGCGCGCTCAATCATGCTGCCCATCACGATCATTTCATTGTTCAATTTTTGCAGTTGTTCGTCAAAGCGCGCGCGCATCAGCCAAACCTCCCGGTGATATAGTTTTCCGTCCGCTGGTCAGCAGGGGATGAGAACAAAGTGTTGGTCTCATCCATTTCAATCATTTCCCCCAACAGGAAAAAGGAGGTGACATCGCTGATGCGGGCGGCTTGCTGCATGTTGTGGGTGACAATAATCACAGTGTACTCGGATTTCAATTCCAGGACAAGGTCTTCAATCTTGGAGGTGGAGATGGGGTCAAGCGCGCTGGTGGGCTCGTCCATCAGGATGACTTCCGGCTGGACCGCCAGGCAGCGGGCGATGCACAGGCGCTGCTGCTGGCCGCCGGAGATGGCCATGGCGGACTTGCGCAGGTCGTTCTTCACCTCATCCCACAGGGCGGCCTTCTTTAAGGAGTTCTCCACGATGGCGTCCAGCTTCAGCTTGCCCTTGATGCCGTGGGACCGCGGGCCGTAGGCGATGTTGTCATAGATGCTCATGGGGAAGGGGTTGGGCTTCTGGAAGACCATGCCCACACGCTTCCTTAACAGGTTGACCTCGCTGTGCGGGGCGTAGATGTCCTGCCCGTCCAGCAGGATGCTGCCCTCCAAGCGGCAGTCGGGAATCAGGTCGTTCATGCGGTTTAAGGACTTGAGCAGGGTGGACTTGCCGCAGCCGGAGGGGCCAATCAGCGCCGTGACCTGGTGCTCGTAGATGTCCATGTTGATTTTCTTCAGCGCCTGAAAGCTGCCGTAAATCAAATCAACATCCTTGATGTCAAACTTGACGCGGCTGTCGCCGTCAACTTTGACAGCCTTGTTGTTCTGGGCGAAATTGGTCATGGTTCAGCCTTTCCTGGTGAGTTTGTGGGCGATAAAGGACGAGAGGGCGTTCATCAGCACAACGATGATGAGCAGCACCACCGCCACGGCGAAGGCCTCGTTGATGAAGCGGCCTTCCTGCTGCAATTGGTAGAGATGGACAGACAGGGTGCGCCCGGATTCGGCCAGGCCCGCCAATCTTGTGGCGGTGCCGGCGGTGTAAATCAGGGCCGCGGTTTCCCCGGAGATGCGCCCGATGGACAGCAGCACCGCCGCCAGGATGCCCGGCATGGCCACCGGCAGCACGATGCGCACCGTGGTGCGCAGCTTGCCCGCCCCCAGGCCAAAGCTGCCCTCGCGGTAGCTCATGGGCACCGCCAGCAGGGATTCCTCGGTCTGGCGCAAAATGAGCGGCAGGGTCATGATGGCCAGGGTGAGGGCACCTGACAGGATGGAGATGCCCATCTTGAGGGTGACCACAAAAGCCAGCATGCCAAACAGGGCGTAGATGATGCTAGGGATGCCGGCCAGGGTTTCCGCCGTGACGCGGATGAGTTTCACCAGTTTGCTGCCGGGCTTGGCGTATTCCGCCAGGTAAATCCCGCCAAACACGCCAACGGGCACCGCGAACAGCAGCGACAGGCCGGTCATGCTCAAGGTGTTGATGATGGCGTGGAACATGGACACATTTTTGCTGGTGTAGCGCACTTCAAACATGGAGGGCTTGAGGAAGGGAATGCCGCGAATCAGGATATACGCCACAATCAGCAGCAGGGTGCCCACGGTGATGAGGCCGGACAGCCAGCACAGAAACTTCAGAATTTTGGAACCCAGGTACAGCCGCTTGCGGGTGGGGACGGCGATGTCCACCTGCTGTCCCTTGTACTCGATGGTCGTCATTGCTGCACCCTCCTGCGGTTGATGAAGGAAAACAGGAAGTTGATGGCCATGACGATGATGAACAGCACCACGCCGGTGGCAATCAGGCTCTCCCTGTGCAGGTCCGCGGCATAGCCCATTTCCATCAACACGTTCACCGTCAGCGTCCTGACGCCCTTTAAGATGTCCCCGGGCATGCGCGGGTTGTTGCCCGCCACCATGATGATGGCCATGGTCTCCCCGATCGCCCGGCCGATGCCCAGCACCAGGCCCGAGATGATGCCCGGGCGCGCCGCCGGCAGGATGGCGCGGAACACGCTGCCTTCATGGGTGGCGCCCAGGGCGAGGGAGCCTTCGTAGTAGGACTGGGGCACGGCGTTGAGCGCGGCTTCAGCGGTCTGGATGATGGTGGGCAGGATCATGATGCCCAGCAGGATGCTGGCCACCAGCACCGATTTGCCGGTGCCGCCAAAGGTCTCCCGCACAAAGGGCACCAGCAGCATCACGCCAAAAAAGCCGTAGACCACAGAAGGGATGCCCGCCAGCAGGGCGACCACCGGCTTCATGATTTTAACCACGGGCCTGGAAGCGAAGCGGGACATCAGGATGGCGGTGAGGATGCCAATGGGCGCGCCCAGCAACAGGGCGCCCAGGGTGACATAGAAGCTGCCCACAATCATGGGCAGGATGCCAAAGACATCCCTTAGGGGCGCCCACTCCGCGCCCAGGATGAACTGGCCCGCCGGGTACTTGGTGAAAAACGGCAGGCCGTTGATTAAGAGGAAGGCGGAGATGGTGCCCACCGCCAGAATGCAGACGCATGCGGAGGCCAGGAACAGCCCCCGCATGAGTCCTTCGGAAATGTTTTTCCGGTTGTGCATACGCTTACTTGTTCAGCGCGTCCCAGGTGGTGACTTCGCCTGTGAAGATCTGGCGAACCTGCTCCAGGCTCAGGTCTTCCACAGGGTTTTGGGGGGCGGCGATCACGGCGATGCCGTCGATGCCAATCGCGGTGCCCAGGGCGCCGGCTTCAATCTCGCTGTCCTTCAGGGCGCGGGAAGCCATGCCGATCATGTAGGTGCCGTCCAGGGCGCCGGTGACGCCGGCAGAGGAGCCGGTGGACTGCACGTCCACTTCAACCTCGGGGTTGAGCGCGGTGTAGGCTTCGCCCAGCAGTTCCATGACAGGGGCCACGGAGGTGGAGCCGCCCACAACGACCACGCCCTTGAGGCCGGAAGCTGTGTAGGAGGGGGTCTCATCGTTGCCAACGGGCACCAGGCCGTCTTCGGCGACCACCGCCTGGCCTTCTTTACTCATGATGAAGGCATAGAAGTCCTTCGCCAGTTCGTCTGTGAGCTCACCTTTGGTGACCACGTTGAAGGGACGGGCGATGGGATAGGTGTTGTTGAGGATGTTCTCGGTGCTGGCTTCCACGCCGTTCACCTTGACCATTTTCACGGTGTCGTTGTGCACGACGGAAGACAGGGAGGCGTAGCCGATGGCGTATTCGTTCTGGGACACGGTGGTGATGACCAGGGAGGTGCCGTTGACGAAGTCGGCTTCGATGTAGGTGTTGTCAACGTCCTTGCCTTCAGCGTTCTTGGTCTGGATGCCGGTCAGTTCGATGAAAGCGCCGCGGGTGCCGCTGCCTTCTTCACGGGAAACGACGGCGATGGTACGGCTTGCGTCAAATTCGGCCAGGGCAACCGCGGTGATGGCGGTCAGGGCCAGGACAAGGGCCAGGATCTTGCGAAGTTTCATGAATGTTCCTCCTTGTAATCAACGCGGGTGTTCCGCATGGCTACAAGATAGCAAGGCAATGTAAAGTTATAAGCAAGGGATGTGTAAAGACTGCGTAAAGTGTTTCCATCACAATAAAAAGCGCCGTTTGACGCTTCTTGTTGCTGATGAAAACGCAGATTACCGCAGCACCTTGCTTAAGAACGACTGGGTGCGCGGGCTTTGGGGGTTAACGAAAATCTGCTCCGGCGTGCCCTGCTCCTGGATGCGGCCCTCGTCCATGAAGAGGACGCGGGTGGACACCTCCCTGGCAAAGCCCATCTCATGGGTGACGATGATGAGGGTCATCCCGCCTTTCACCAGGTCCTTGATGACCGACAGCACCTCCCCCACCATCTCCGGGTCCAAGGCGCTGGTGGGCTCGTCAAACAGCATGACCTCCGGCTCCATCGCCAGGGCGCGCACGATGGCCAGGCGCTGCTTTTGCCCGCCGGACAGCTTTTTGGGGTGCTCCTTGGCCTTGTCGGTCATGCCCACGCGGGCAAGCAGCTCATCCGCCAGCGCGCCGGCCTCTGCCTTGGTTTTTTTCTTCAATAAAACCGGAGCCAGGGTGATGTTGTCCTTCACAGACAGGTGCGGGAAGACATTGAACTGCTGGAAGACCATGCCCATCTTCTGCCGGTGCAGGTTGATGTCCGTTCCTTTGTCCGTCAGGTTGACGCCGTCAAAGATGACCTGGCCGGAAGTGGGCACCTCCAGCAGGTTCAAACAGCGCAAAAAGGTGGATTTGCCCGAGCCGGAAGGCCCGATGATGGACACCACCTCGCCCTGCTGGATGGTTTCACTGATGTCATCCAGCACCTTCAGCTTGCCAAAGTACTTGGTCAAATGAACGGTCTCAATCACTGACTTTCAGCCTCCTTTCATACACGCCGATGATTTTGCTTAAGCTGAAGGTCAGCACGAAATAGATGGCGCCCACGATGATGAGGCTCTCCAAGGACAGGAAGGTCTTGCCCTTGACGGTCAGGTAGGAGGTCATCAGGTCGCCGATGAAGAAGGTGGAGGCCAGGGAGGTTTCCTTGATGATCATCACAAACTCGTTGCCAAGGGCTGGCAGGATGTTCTTGACCGCCTGGGGCAACACCACCAGCACCATGGCCTGGGCGGGGTTCAAGCCCAGGCTACGCGCGGCCTCATTCTGGGTCTTGTCCACGGCCTGGATGCCCGAGCGCACGATTTCCGACACATAGCAGGCGCTGTTGATGATGAGGGCGACGGCGATGCTGGCAAAGTCCGACATACCCAGGAAGGGGAAGACCTGCGGCGCTACGAAGTAGCCGATGTACAGCTGCAGCAGGATGGGCGTGCCGCGGATCAGCTCCACAAAGAAGGCGACCGGCCAGCGCAGCATCTTGAAACGCGACATCCTGGCAAAGGCCAGCAGGGATCCCAGGATGGCGCCAAAGAACACCGTGATGACAGACAGCAGCAGGGTGATGCTGACGCCCCGCAGCAGGAAGACCTGCCAGTAATCCCGCAGCAGTTTGATGATGTTTTCAGTGATGGTGACCAGTGACACGCGGTAAACCTCCTGCGTTCATCAGGACATAAGGAAGCCGGCAGACCCGGTGCCTGCCGGCACAAAAGCGTCAGGTTGCTTTATTCAGCGGCGCCTTCGTCGGTGAAGCTGACTTCGGAAGCCGTCTCAATCCCGGCCAGCTCCAGCGCCTGGGCGTACCAGACGGGGTACAGGCCCTGCTCATACGCCTTGGCCAGGGCGGCGTTGACGGCTGCCAGCAGTTCGTCATTGCCCTTTTGCATCATGATGACGTTGTCCTCGGCGCTCTTGTCCACTTCAAAGGCGAAGCCCGACCAGGCCACCGCATCGTTGTTGGCCATGATGGCGTCGCCGTTGCCCTTGGCCACCGCCACCGCGTCCACCTTGCCCGTCATCAGCGCCAGCACCGCGTCATCCACCACCTTGAACTCCTTCACCGTGCTGTTTGTCAATTGGGTGGTGACCAGGGAATACTGCAAGGAAGCGGTCTGCGCGCCGACGGTCTTGCCGTCAAAGCTTTCCACCGTGGCAAACTGCCCGGCCTGGTCGGCCTTGACGATGACGATTTGCTCGGTCTCGTTGTTGCCGGCGTAGTAGTAGTCGGACAGGTTGAAGTTCTCGGCGCGCTCGGGCGTCCAGGAGAAGCCGGAGATGGACATGTCCACCGCGCCCACCTGCACCGCGGTCTGGCAGGCGTCAAAGCTCATGGGCTTGATCTGCAGGGTCTTGCCCATTTCTTCCGCGATGAACTTTGCCAGGAAGACATCAAAGCCCACATACTGCTCATCCCCGGACTTGGAGGTGTCGATAAACTCCATGGGCGAGTAGTCCGGGGACATCGCCACCGTCAGCACCCCATTTTCAGACAGGGCGGTCAGGGAGAGGAGCATCATGGCGGCCAGCGCCAGCGCGAACAACTTTTTCATCGTTAATTCCTCCGGTTAATAATTATGCAGGCATCATACATCCTGAATCCCGCAATGTCAACACTTATTTGAATTTTTATTTATCTTTATTCTGTTTATCTGTAATTTTATTCAGTTTAACGCTGCGGAAAGGATTAAGAAACAGAAAAGAAAATCGTCAACAGCGCATATAGTTATGTTGCATTATGCAATATATACTTGTCATTTTAGAAAGTATGCCTTACAATGGCAGCAGAGAGGAGGGACACCGTGAAGAACAGGCGCATGAAGATTGCCCGGATGGAGAAGGACCTCAACCAGGAGGCGCTGGCCAAACTGGTGGGCGTCACCCGGCAGACCATCGGGCTGATTGAATCCGGCGGCTACAACCCCACATTGAACCTGTGCATCAGCATCTGCAAAGCCCTTGGCAAAACGCTGGACCAATTGTTCTGGGAGGAGGAACAAGCATGAGAAAAACACGCGCACCGGAGTATGACGAACGGCAGCTGCAAGTCCGCGGGCGGGCTTTCATGATCACCTTCATCATCTTTGTCTTTCTGACAGCCATCCTGGCTTTGATTGAAAAGGAATTCCATTGGATCACCTTCAACGCCTACCAGTTCCTCTCCATCCCTGTCTGGCTGAGCATCACCTTCCTCTATATCTACTGCATCCGCCATGACGCCTACGAAGGCTTGAGCCAGGACAGCACCAGCGGGTTTCTCGCCCTGGTGATGGGCGGCGCGGGCATTCTGGTGCTGGGCATCACCCTGTATAAAATCCTGGGCCGGGGCATTCCCCTGGTTGAAAACAAGGAAGCGCGGGATCCGCTGGCGGGCGTGGTCGCGGGGGTTTGCATGCTGGCCATCGGCATCGCTTACCTCATGAAAAAACGGAATGAGAAAAAACTGGGCGATGAAGAGGATGATGACTTGTAAACCTATCAAAAAAACCGCTTATGAGAAAACAGCCCCTGCCGACAGTGACAGGGGCTGAAGTGTTTGTGGGGGCTTATTCTTCGGGCTTCTCCGCCTTGGGCGCGGCCTTGCGCGCGCGGGGGGCCTTGGCGGGCTTGTCCTCCGCCTTGACGGCGCCGGCCTTGGCGCGGGTGCGCTTGGGCTTGGGCGCTTCCTCAGCCACCGCCACAGGCGCCTTCTCGGCCTTGGGTTTGGCGGCGGGCTTGCGCGCCTTGGGCGCGGGTTTTTCCGTGGTTTCAGCTTTCGGGGCATTCGCCGCGGGCTTGCCTTCGCCCAGGTGCAGGGGCAGCAGCTTCTTGTACAGGTCCAGGTAGATTCTGGAGGAATGCAGCCAGGAATAGTCCGCCGTCATGCCGCGGTGCTGCAACACCTTCCAGATGTCCTGGCGCTCCCTATAAAAGTGCAGGGCGCGCTGGAGGACGTGCAGCATGTCGTGGGCATTGTAGTTGAAGAAGCTGAAGCCGTTGCCCTCGCCGCTGTACTCGTTGTAGGACAGCACGGTGTCACGCAGGCCGCCGGTCTCCCGCACAACGGGGACGGTGCCATAGCGCAGGGCGATCATCTGCGACAGGCCGCAGGGCTCAAAGGCCGAGGGCATCAGGAAGATGTCCGCCCCCGCGTAGATGCGGTGGGCCAGGTTGTTGTCCATGACAAAGTTGGCGGACACACGCCCGGGGTAGTTTTGCTCCGCCCAGGAAAAGAGGTTGACATAGCGGGATTCGCCCAGGCCCAGGCAGACCAGCTGGATGTCCTCGCGCATGATGTCAGCGATGACGTAGTCCACCAGGTCCAGGCCCTTCTGGCTGTTGAGCCGCCCAATCAGCGCCACGATGGGCACATCAGGGCGCACCTGCAAGCCCAGCTCCTCCTGCAGGGCGCGCTTGTTCTCCGCCTTGCCGGACAGGTCGTTTACGGTGTAGGTGGCCTTGATGCGCTTGTCAGTGGCGGGGTCAAACTCCCGCACGTCCAGGCCGTTCAAAATGCCGCTTAGGTGGTTGTGCCGCGCGCGCAGCAGGCCGTCCAGGCGCTCGCCGTAGTAGGCGGTCTGGATTTCCTCGGCGTAGCTGGGGCTGACGGTGGTGACCTCGTTGGCGTAGACGATGCCGGCCTTTAAGAAGTTGACATTGCCAAAGTATTCCAACTTGTCATCTGTGAACACGGCATTGGACAGGCCCAGCATGTCCTGGACGTCCTTGATGCCAAAGATGCCCTGGTACTGCAGGTTGTGGATGGTGAACACCGTGCGGATGCTGTCATAGCGGGGAAGACCGGCATACTGGATGCGCAGCAGCGCCGGAATCATGCCGGTTTGCCAGTCGTGGGCGTGGATGATGTCGGGCGTGAAGGGAATCAAGGGCAGGGCGTTTAGCACACCGCGGCAGAAGAAGGCGAAGCGCTCGTGCTCGTCCCCGCCCACGCCGTAGATGTAGTCCCGGCCAAAGTAATAGCGGTTGTCCAGGAAGTAATAGGTGACGCCGCCGCGCTCCAGCTGCTCAATGCCGCAGTACTGGCGCCGCCAGCCAAGGGCCACCTCAAAATCCACCGTGTGGACCATCTTGTGCTCATATTCCGCGGGGATCATGCTGTACTTGGGCAAAATCACCCGTACATCATGGCCCTGCTCGGCCAAAGCCGGCGCCAGGGAGCCCACCACGTCGGCCAGGCCGCCTGTTTTGCAAAAAGGAACGCATTCACTGGCGGTAAACAGGATTTTCATCTGCAATCCTCCTTCATTGTCCTACAACGGGATTGTGCGGCACAACAATCAGATTGTCAAATTTTTGGCGACAACCAGGGGGTAGCTGCGCGGGGCGATGAGGCGCACGTTGTCCCGCAGGGTGACCTGCTTGTCCAGGATGCAGTTCTCCACCTCAGCGCCCCTTGAGATGACGGCGTCCTGCATGATGATGCTGTTGCGGATGACGGCGCCGGGCTTGACCACCACGCCCCGGAAGAGGATGGAGTTTTCCACCGTACCTTCAATGAGGCAGCCGTCTGCCACCAGGGTGTTGCTGACTTTGGAATCCCCGATGTAGCGGGCGGGCATCTCATCGCGCAGCTTGGTCCACACCGGGCGGTCATCCCGGAAAGCCTGGGCGCGGAAGGTGTCGTTTAAAAAGTCCATGTTGGATTGGAAGTAGGTCTGCACCGAATCCACCACCCAGACGCGGCCCTCGCACTCATACGCGCCCACGCGGTAGATGCGGTCCTGCACCATCTGGGAGAGCATGCCCCGGGAAAAGTGGTGCTGGCCGGACGCCACCGCCCGGTCCACCAGGTCAATGAGCAGCTCGCGCCTTGCAACAAAGGCGCCTACATAGGTGTTTTCAAAGTGCGGAATGGTGGGGTCAAACTCAATCTTGGTGACCTGGCCGTCCTGGATGTCCAGGTAGCGCCCGCGGCCATTGCGCCTGACATTCCTGTCCTTGGTGTAGAGCAGGGTGATGTCCGCCTTGCTGTCCAGGTGTTGGCGGATGACGTCCGCGAAATCCACCTGGTAGAGCACGTTGCTGTCAGACACCGCGATGTTGCGCTCCACCGAGCGGCGCATGAAGCCGATGTTGGTGTGCAAAGCGTCCAGCAGACCCTCATACACGCCCACGTTCTCACGGGACATGTAGGGCGGCAGGATGGTCAGCCCCGAGCGCTTACCGTGCAGGTTCCACTCACGCCCGGAACCCAGGTGGTCCATCAGGCTGTGGTAGTTTTTCTGCATGATGATGCCGATGTTCTTGATCTTGGAATGGATCATGTTGGACAGGGTGAAGTCAATCAGGCGGTAGCGGCCCACCATGGGCAGCGCCGCCGCCGCGCGGTAACGGGTCAGCTCCTGCAGCTCGTCCACGCGCTCCCCGGTATAAATCAGGCCAACGATGTCTTGTTTCATTCGCGCTCCCTCACTCCCCCAGTTGCTCGCCGGGCTTGAGATGGTAGCCCGTGGGAACAACCGTATTGCTGCCGACCACGGCAATCTTGCCTTCCTCACCGCCGATGACGGCCCCTTCGCCAATCTGCGCGCCTTCCGCGACGATGGCCCGGCGGATGACCGCCCCGCGGCCAATCACCGCGTGGGGCATGATGACAGCGTCAATCACCTGGGCCTCTTCCGCCACGTGCACATCCGCTGACAGCACGGAGCGGATGACCTTGCCAAAGACCTCGCAGCCCTCGGTGACCAGGGCGTCTTTGATCTCCCCCTTCTGGGAGGCGTAGTGCGGCGGCTCGCCCACGTTGCGGGCGTAGATGCGCCACTTGCGGTCGTGCAGGTCAATGGGCGCGGGGCTTGACAGCAGGTCCATGTTGGCGTCCCACAGGCTTTCAATGGTGCCCACATCCTTCCAGTAGCCTTCAAAATTCCAGGCCACCAGCTTTTCCCCGGCGTTTAACATGGTGGGGATGATATTCTTGCCAAAGTCGTTCTCGGACTTGGGGTCCAGTTCGTCCTGCTCCAGGTAGTGGCGCAGCTTGTCATAGGTGAAGACATACACGCCCATGCTGGCGTTGTTGCTCTTGGGGTTCTTGGGCTTTTCCTCAAACTCGATGATGTTGCCCTGATCATCGGTGTTCATCAGGCCAAAGCGGCTGGCGTCCTCCCAGGGCACCTGGCGCACGGCCACAGTCAGCGCCGCTTCATGCTTGATGTGGTGGTTGAGCATCTCGGAATAATCGCACTTGTAGATGTGGTCGCCCGAGAGGATCAGCACATACTCGGGGTTGAACTGCTTGATGAAGGAGATGTTCTGGTAGATGGCGTTGGCCGTGCCGGAGTACCATTCCCCTTCCTCGCCCTTGGAGTAGGGCGGCAGCACAAAGACGCCGCCGTTGCTGATGTCCAGGTCCCAGGGCGCGCCGGAGCCGATGTAGGAGTTGAGCTCCATCGGCTTATACTGGGTGAGCACGCCCACGGTGTCGATGCCGGCGTTGACGCAGTTGGACAGTGGAAAGTCGATGATGCGGTACTTGCCGCCAAAGGGCACCGCCGGTTTTGCCACATGGCGGGTGAGGATTCCCAGCCTTGCTCCCTGCCCGCCGGCCAGCAGCATGGCTACACAGGTTTTATGCTGTTCCATCGTCTCTGTCCTCCTGCTTTGTGTCAGTGATCGCTTTTGTTTTCGCTGCCTTCGTTTCCTTGGGTTTCTTGGGCAGCGGCTGTTTTTTGTAATCGAAATACACGGTGGACATGGGCGGCACGCACACCTGCACCGAGTAGGGCAGGCCGTTGCAGACCTCTTCCTCCGCCTGGATGGAGAAGGCGTTGTACTGGTTGGAACCGCCAAAGTCCTTGAGGTCGGTGTTGAAGACCTCGTCCACGCTGCCCGGCTGGGGCAGGCCAAAGCGGAACTGCGGGTAGAAAGCGCTGGTGAAGTTGGTCATGCAGATGATGGAATTGCCCTTTTCATCCGTGCGCATGAACACCACGATGCTGCGCTCCTTGTCATCCGGCGTCAGCCACATGAAGCCGTCCCAGGATTTTTCAATCTGCCAGAAGGCGGGGTGCTCGCGGTAGAAGCGGTTGAGCAGGCGCACGCAGCGGCACAGGTCCGGGTGGCGCTCGTACACCATCAAGAACCAGTCCAGCTGGCCGTCAAAGTTCCACTCGATGAAGTGGCCAAACTCCGCGCCCATGAACAGCAGCTTCTTGCCCGGGTGGGCCATGGTGTAGCCGTAGAGGGCGCGCAGGCCGGCGAATTTCTGCCACAGGTCGCCCGGCTGCTTGTCCAGCATGCTTTTTTTGCCGTGAACCACCTCGTCATGGGAGAAGGGCAGGATGTAGTTTTCGCTGAAGGCGTACATCAGGGAGAAGGTAATCTTGTCGTGGTGCCAGCGGCGGTAGACCGGGTCCAGCTTGATGTAGGCCAGCATGTCATTCATCCAGCCCATGTTCCACTTGAAGCCAAAGCCCAGCCCGCCCTCATCCACCGGGTGGGTGATTTTGGGGAAGGCCGAGGATTCCTCGGCGATCATCATCACACCGGGGAAATCGCGGTAGACGGTCTGGTTGAGCATCTTCAAAAAGGCGATGGCTTCCAGGTTTTCCCGGCCGCCATACATATTGCCAAGATAGCCTTCCTCCCGGGCAAAATCGTGGTAAAGCATGCTGGACACCGCGTCCACGCGCAGGCCGTCCGCGTGAAAGACCTCCAGCCAGAAGCAGGCATTGGACAGCATGAAGCTGCACACCTCGCCGCGGGCGTAGTCAAACATCATGGTGCCCCACTGGGGCATCTCCGCCCGCCTTGGGTCCTCATGCTCGTAGCAGGAGCTGCCGTCAAAGCGGCGCAGGCCGATTTCGTCCCGCGGGAAGTGGGCGGGCACCCAGTCCAGGATGACGCCGATGCCGGATTGGTGCATGCGGTCGATGAAGCTCATCAATTGCTTGGGGCTGCCATGGCGCGCGGTGGCGGCGTAATAGCCCGTGACCTGGTAGCCCCAGGACATGTCCAGGGGATGCTCCATCACCGGCATGAGCTCGACATGGGTGTAGCCCATCTCCTCGATGTAGGGGATGAGCTGGTCGGCGATCTCGTCGTAGTTGAGCATGCGGCCATTTTCGCCGCGCCGCCAGGAGGCCAGGTGCAGTTCATAAATGTTGACCGGGCTTTTGTAGGGCACATAATTGCGGCGCTTCGCCATCCAGTCGCCGTCGCTCCACTCGTAGCCGTCCAGGTCGTACAGGAGGCTGGCGGTGTTGGGGCGCAGCTCGCCCGCGAAGGCGTAGGGGTCGGCCTTTAAGGTCCAGTGGCCGTTCCAGTCTTTGATGGCGTATTTGTAGGTGCGCAGCTTGTCCTCCGCGCCCGCGTAGGAGAAGCAATCCGGGTTGCTGTCAGGGGTGAACAAGGCGTTGGGCAGCCGGATTTCCCAGGTGCCGTCAAACTGTTTGACCATGGGGTGGCGTTCATATTCCCAGAAGCAGAATTCACCCGTGAGGCTGACAGCCTGGGCATTGGGCGCCCAGACGGTGAAATGCCAGCAGTCCTCATCCTGCCAGACAGGATGGGCGCCAAACATGGTGTAGGCGTGGCGGCTGATGCCCTGATGAAATTCTTGCCGTTGCGCATCATCGGGGGGTTGGTAGCGCAAGGTTGTTCCCCCTTTCTGTAAGGACAAATTCGGTCCAAGCATGGTATTTTCTATACAAAGTATACCATAGCGCCCATGCCCGCGCAACGAACAAAGCGGTTGCCCGATTTAACAACCTGCCGGCAAAAAGGCACTGGAACGCCCTTGAATTCCAGGCTTGTTCAACGCTTGGTTTGCGTTGAATCTTCAGCCAATCCCATGCTATGATGGGGCAAGGAAAAGAAAGGCGGACAGGATGAGCAACAGGCGGTCTTCCAGGCTGTTTCGCCCCAGGCGCAAGCGCCGCGCGGGCTGTGTCACCGTGTTTGTGTTGTTTTTATTGGCGGTGGTGTTGGTGTTTGCCTTCAACGCCTTTGCCAACCGCTATGTGCGCTTGGACCAGCAAAGCGTCACCGTGCTCAACCTGCCTAAGGCCTATGAGGGCTATACCATCCTCCATGTAAGCGACCTCAACGCCGCCACTTTGGGCAATCATCAGGAAAACCTGATGAACACCCTGGGCAAGGAAGCCTTTGACGCCGTGGTGATGACCGGGGACATGGTCGGCACCTCGGGCAAGGCGCAGCCAATGCTGGACCTGATTGCCCAGCTCGCCCCCAAGGCGCCAGTGTTTTTCGTGACCGGGGACGCGGACCCCAGCCCATTGTTGTCACAGCCCCACGGGGATGGCGAGGTGAAGGCCGCCTATATCCAGCAGGCAGAAGCCCTGGGCGCCACCTACCTGGAAGTGCCCTTGCGCCTGGAAACAAACGAGCAGGTGCTGTGGTACTGCCCGGGCGAGGCCTTCACCCTGGATTTGCAAAACGCCGTCTTTGCCTTGAGCGAACTGGAAAAGACCCTGCTGTCCAGCGAGAACCCCTATGAGGCAGCCACCAGCGCGCAGCTGCGCCACACCCAGCACCGCAAAGCCATCATGGAGCAGACCATGGCGCTGATGAAAACCATCGCGCCAACGGACACGGTCATCGCCGTGATGCACCAGCCGCCCACCAGGGAGGAGCTGGCGGAGATTGCCGGGAACGCCAGGGAGCAGGGCCTGCCCGTGCCCGCCTTGTTTTTGGCCGGGCAATACAACAACGGCCAGGCGCGCTTGCCGGGCCTGGGGCCCATCTACGTGCCCAGGCTGGCGGACGGCCCGGGCGGGTATTTCCCCGGGGATGAGGGCCTGACCGGCCTGCAGATCACCCAGGGTGTCTCCCTGCACATCAGCCCCGGCCTGGGCGCCTCCTCTTATTACCCCATCCCCCTGCGCCTGTTCAACCGCCCCGCCATGACCCTCATCCACCTGACGCAGAAAATGACACGGTAGGAGGCCGCGTGCACAAGAGCAGCAGCTATTTCAACCGGGAGTTAAGCTGGCTCAACTTCAACGAGCGCATCCTGGAGGAAGCCGTCAACCCGGACAACCCGCTCATGGAGCAGGCCCGGTTTTTGTCCATTGTGTCCAACAACCTTGACGAGTTTTTCATGGTGCGCGTGGGCAAGCTGGAGCGCAAGAAGGACCTGGGGCGGTTAAAGCTGGACATCGCGGGCTATACGCCCGATGAGCAGTTGAGCGCGGTGCGCAAAAAGGTGGCAGGCCAGGTGGCCCACCAGTACCAGCTGTACAATGACAGCATTCTGCCGCTTTTGCAGCGCGACGGCTTTCATTTGCTGAGCAAAGACGATATCAATCAGGAGCAGCTGCGCTGGCTGTCGCAATACTTTGATTCCCAGGTGCTGCCCATATTGACCCCGCGCACCCTGAACCCCAGCCACCCCTTCCCCATCCTCTCGGCCAAGACCATCTACATCGCGGTGCTGCTGCAGTCTGACAAGGGCGGCGCGCCGCAGACGGCCATCGTGCCCGTGCCGCGGGCCATCAAACGGGTTGTGCTGCTGCCCATGGGCCGCGGGCGCGCCCGGGGCATACTGCTTGAGGAAGTCATCTCCCTGTTTTTGCCCAGGCTGTTTTTGTACCTGGCGCCGCTGGCGCAAATGCCCTTCCGCCTGACACGCAACACCGATTTTGTGATGAACCTGGACGACATGCACAACCTGCTCAATGAGATGAGCAAGAACGTGCAGCGCCGCTCCTATGGCAAGATTGTGCGATTGGAAGTCAGCCGCGGCGCCAACGCGAAGCTGCTGGAGATGATCACCCAGGGCATGGAGGTGGAAGAGGACGCGCTCATCCAGGTGGACGGGCCGCTGGACCTGCGCTTTTTGATGCGCCAGGTGTGTGACCTGCCCGGCTTTGACGCCCTGCGGTATGAGCCCTTCAGCCCGCGCATGGACGAGCGGCTGAAGGTGCGCGAGTCCATCTTCCGCACCATCCGCGGGGGCGACCTCTTCTTCCACCACCCCTATGACAGCTTTGACCCCATCGTGCGCTTTTTGTCAGAGGCGGCGACCGACCAGAACGTCCTGGCCATCAAGCAGACCCTGTACCGGGTGTCCTCCCACAGCCCGATGATTGACGCGCTGGCGCGCGCCGCCCAGAACGGCAAACAGGTGACGGTGCTGATTGAGGTGCGCGCGCGCTTTGACGAGGAGCACAACATCGCCTGGAGCAAGGCGCTGGAAAAGGCGGGCTGCCACGTGCTCTACGGCGTGCCGCGGTGGAAGACCCATTCCAAGGTGACGCTGGTGATCCGCCGGGAGGCGGACGGATTGCGCCACTACACCCACTTTGGCACCGGCAACTACAACGACGTCACCGCGCGCATCTATACTGACATGGGTATTTTGACCTGTGATAAGCAATTGGGCGAGGATGCCGCCGCCTTTTTCAACCTGATTTTGGGGTATAACTACACCTACCCCATGCGCGAGATGATCGCCTCGCCCTACCACCTGCGCCAGGAGATGCTTATGCGCATCAAGCGCGAGGAGGAGAACGCGGTGCAGGGCCTGCAAAGCGGCATCACCATGAAGATGAATTCCTTAAGTGACCCCCAGATGATTGACGCCCTGCGCAGCGCCGCGAAAGCCGGGGTCAGGGTGAAGCTGATGGTGCGGGGCATCTGCTGCCTCAACTACAAGCAGCAGGAGAACCTTCAGGTGGTCTCCCTGGTGGGCCGCTTCCTGGAGCACCCGCGCATCTACTGCTTTTACAACAACGGCCAGCAGGAGGTCTACCTGTCCAGCGCCGACCTGATGCCGCGCAACCTGGAAAAACGGGTGGAATTGACTTCCCCGGTGAAGGACGCCGCCATCCGCGCGCGCATCCTGTCCATCCTCGACCTGTATTTTGAGGACAACCGCAAGCTGTGGCGGCTGGACCACGCCAATGTCTACCAGCGTGTGCCGCGCGCCCTGCCTGAGATCAACGCCCAGGAGCTGCTGATCAGGAGCGCGGACCCTTGTCTTGACAGGAAAATCCAGCAGTCTTAGACTGTGCATACCCTATAAACAAAGGAGATTCCCCATGATTCAGATTTACAACAGCCAGACCCGCCAGAAGGAAGACTTTGTCCCGCTGACGCCGGGCAAGGTGGGCATCTATTGCTGCGGGCCGACTGTGTATGATTTTTTCCACATCGGCAACGCCCGCCCCTTCATCATGTTTGATGTGTTGAGGCGGTATCTGGAAAGCCGCGGCTATGACGTCACCTTCGTGCAGAACTTCACGGACATAGACGACAAGATGATTGAGCGCGCCAGGCGTGAAAACACCACGGTGAAGGAACTGGGCGACCGCTTCATCGGGGAGTACTGGAAGGACGCGACCGCCCTTGGGGTGGAGCCCGCCACCGTCCACCCCCGGGCGACGGAGCACATGCAGCAGATGATTGATCTAATCCAGGGGCTGGTGGACCAGGGCCTGGCCTATGCCCAGGACGGCAGCGTCTACTTCCACACCCCAGCCTTCCCGGAATATGGCAAGCTGTCCGGGCAGAACCTGGAGGACCTGGACGCGGGCAACCGGATTTCCGTGGACGAGGACAAGAAAAGCCCGCTGGACTTCGCCCTGTGGAAGGCCGAAAAGCCCGGCGAGCCCAGCTGGGACAGCCCCTGGGGCAAAGGCAGGCCGGGCTGGCACATTGAGTGCAGCGCCATGAGCATGCACTATTTGGGGCAGCATTTTGACATCCATTGCGGCGGCCAGGACCTGCTCTTCCCCCACCATGAAAACGAGGTCGCCCAAAGCGAGGGCTATACCGGGCATCCCTTTGTGAACTACTGGATGCACAACGGCTTTTTGAACATCGACAACAGCAAGATGTCCAAGTCCGCCGGCAATTTCTTTACGGTGCGCGACATCCTCAAGGAGTACGACCCGGAGGACGTGCGCATGCTGATGCTGTCGGCGCACTACAGAAGCCCGCTGAACTTCTCCCGTGACATGATGGCCCAGGCCAAGGCCTCCCTGACCCGGCTGTACACCGCCAAGGCCCGCCTCCTGGCGCTGAAGAAGGCCACCAAGGCCGAAACAGCGCCGGAAGACGGCAAGCTGATGGGCCAACTGGACGAGTTCCTGCGGCACTTCAACGACGGCATGGACAACGACTTCAACACCGCCGAGGCCATGGGCGCGCTGTTTGAACTGGTCTACCTGGCCAACACCGAAATGGACGAGACCACCTCAACCGCGGTGCTGGACCATGCCCTTGATACCCTAAACAAGATGACCGCCGTCTTTGGCATTCTGAAAAAAGAAGAGGAAGGCGTGCCGGAGGACATCCAGGCGCTGGCGCAGGAGCGCGCCCAGGCCCGCAAGGACAGGAACTGGGCACAAAGCGACGCGCTACGCAAGCAGCTGTTGGACCTGGGCTGGCAGGTGGAGGACACCCCCCAGGGCCAGATGCTGAAAAAGAGCTAAGCCCTTTTCCGTATGAAAACGACCACTCAAAAAGTCCTGGGCATCCTCGCGCTGTGCGGCTGCCTGGGCTTTTTGATTATCATCGCGGCGCAGATCCTGATTGAAAAACACCGGTCAGCCCAAGCCGCCGCCTTTGCCTTGACGCCAGTACAGGAAGTGAGGGCCACGGCAGCCGTCAATCGGCAGGGCGTCAACCTCAACACCGCCAGCTTCGAGGAGCTGATGAGCCTGCCAGGCATCGGCGAACACCTGGCCAGGCAAATCATCCAGCATCGTGAACAACAAGCCTTCCATTTCCTGGAGGACCTGCGCGTGATCAACGGCTTTGGGGACAGGCGGATTGACAGTCTGCGCGGGCTGGCTTATGTGGAACTGTCGGGGACAGATTAACATCAACCATAAAAGAACAAAAAAGGTTGCCGCCATTTCGCGCGGCAACCTCTTTAGTTCTTAACTGTTGGGTTAGGGCGTCGCGGTGGGCTTAGGCAGCGCTGTGGCGCTGTTGATCTTAGCCCAGGTCTTTTCGCCGACTACGCCGTCATTGCTTAGCCCGTTGACCTTCTGGAAGGCCTTGACCGCTTCAAAGGTGGACCAGCCAAAGGCGCCATCCACGGTGTCCAGATAGCCCAAGGCCTTCAATTTGGTCTGAAGCGCTGTGACATCGGCGTTCTTGTCGCCGTACTGGATGCGGAAGGCAGCGCTGGGCACCTGCGGGGTGGCCGTGATAACCGGCGCGGTGGTGGCGGAGGGCTTGGGCGTCACCTTGGGCAGCGCGGTGGCAGAGAACAGTTTCTGCCAGGTCTTCTCGCCCACGATGCCGTCGTCGTTGAGGCCGTTGTTCTTCTGGAAGGCGCGCACGGCTTCATAGGTGCTCCATCCAAAAATGTAGTCCACTGTGTTGGTGTTCAAGTAGCCCAGCTCAATCAGGCGGTACTGCACCTGGCCGACCTGGTCGCCGGTGTGGCCAAACTGCACGCGCAGTTCAGGCACCGCTGTGGGCACGGGCGCCGGGGTGGGCACCACGATGGGCGGAGGCAGGGTAATCACCGGGATGGGATTTGCGCCAAAGAGCTTGGCCCAGGTCTGGGGGCCGACGATGCCGTCCACCTGCAGGCCGTTGTTCTTCTGGAAGGCGCGCACCGCTTCATAGGTGAGCCAGCCGAAGTAATCATCCACTTCGCCCACGTTGTAGTCCAGCTCGTCCAGCTTTTGCTGGATCAGAAGGACAAGGTGGTTTTTGTCCTGGTATTTGGCGGTGGGGTTGGCTGGGATGGTGGGCGCGGGCTTGGGCGTGACAACCGGGATGGGGTTGCTGCCCGTGAGCGCCGCCCAGGTCTGGGGGCCGACCACGCCGTCCACCTTGAGGCCGCGGTCTGTCTGGAAGGCTTTGACCGCTTCGTAGGTGGAGTAGCCGAACTTGCCTTCCACATCTGCGGTGTAATAACCAAGGGCGCGCAGGTTGCCCTGCACGGTTTTCACCGCCGGGCCGCTGCTGCCATAGGCCACGCGCTGGTAGGCTGTGGTGCCCACAGGCAGGCCGGAGGCCGCGATGGCGGTGCTGCGGAACAGTGCCAGGTTGGTGACTTCGCCAATGATGCCGTCAACCTGTAAACCGTTCTTCTCCTGGAAGGCCAGGACGGCCTTGTAGGTGGAGAAGCCGAACTTGCCATCCACCTTGTCCAAGTAATAGCCCAATTGCCCCAGGCGCGCCTGGGCCTGGGTGACCTGACTTCCCTGGGAGCCGTATTTGAGGTTCTCCGCCAGCGCGGTTGGGAGCACCAGGCTGAGCACCAGCAAGGCGCAGAGGAAGCCGGATATGATGCATTTTTTCATGATTGCACTCCTCTCGTGGTTGTGCTTGCCATTTCAGGCTGTCTTCATACTATACCCGCCGGACTGGCCTTTTGCAATGAAGGAAGGATGTCGTAATTGTTTCAAATATACTGGGTTTGTTACAAACTCCCCGCTTGCTTTCGCCCTGGCGCGGCAGTAATCGCCTTCCATAGCATACAACGCGCGGGAAAGCGGCTTTCATGCAAGGCTGTCGTTTGATTTGTCACCCATCAGGTGCAAAGCGGCCACCGCCTGGGAGAGGGTGTTCACCTGAATCAGGTTGATGCCCTTGGGCGCCTTGATCTTGCTGTGCTTGTCCTTGGGGCAGATGACCTGGTTGAAGCCCAGGCGCGCGCATTCCAACAGCCTGCGCTCCAAAAAAGGGATGGGACGCACTTCGCCCAGCAGGCCCACCTCGCCCATGGCGGCCACGTCCGAGGGCAGGCTCCTGTCGCTTAAACTGGAGGCCACCGCCAGGCAGACGGCCAGGTCGGCGGCGGGCTCGGACAGGCTCAAGCCGCCGGCCACGTTGATGTAGACATCCTGGTTGTACAGCCGCAGCCCCGCGCGCTTTTCCAGCACCGCCAGCAGCAGGGCCACCCGCCCCTGGTCCATGCCGTTGACGGTGCGCTTGGGGGAGGGATAAAAGCTCTGCGCTGCCAAGGCCTGCATATCCACCATGATGGGGCGGCTGCCCTCCATGCCGCAAAACACCACCGAGCCCGCGATGCCCCGGGTGCGGTCGCGCAGCAGGGTTTCCGAGGCGTTTTCCACCGCGCGCATGCCTTCCCCGGTCATCTCAAACAAGCCCAGCTCATTGACCGAACCAAAACGGTTTTTGTTGGCGCGCAGCAGGCGGTACTCGCGCTGGTGGTCACCCTCAAAATACAGCACCACGTCCACCATGTGCTCCAGCACCCGGGGGCCGGCGATGGCGCCTTCCTTGGTGACATGGCCCACCAGAAAGACCGCGCAGCCGGAGGTCTTGGCATAGCGCATGAAGACAGAAGCGCTCTCCCGCACCTGGGAGACCGAACCGGGGGCGGAGGCCATGTCCGGGCGGTACATGGTCTGGATGGAGTCCACCACGCAAAAATCCGGCGCCAGGGTGTTCAGCTTGTCCTCCACCGCGTCCATGGCGTTCTCCGCCAGGATCAGCACCTCATCTTTTCCGGCGCCCAGGCGCTGGGCGCGCAGCTTGATCTGCCGCGCGCTTTCCTCCCCTGTGACATACAGCACACGCTTGCCCTGCCGGCTCAGGTTGGCGCAGACTTGCAGCAGCAGCGTGCTCTTGCCCACCCCCGGCTCGCCGCCAATGAGCAGCAGGGAGCCTTCCACCACGCCGCCGCCCAGCACGCGGTCAAATTCCGCGATGCCGGTGGACTGGTGGATGGCGGCGTCGGCTTCTATGTCCGGCAGGCTGGCAGCCTCCGCCCCCGTGCCGCCGGGGCGTTTTTGCGCGGCGGTCTTGGCGCCCGTTATGGAAACCGGCGCGTCCGGCGCCTCCTGCAGGGTATTCCAGGCCTCGCAGGATGGGCATTTGCCGTACCAGCGCGGGGTCTCAAAGCCGCAGTCGGAGCAGACATAGGTGGTTTTCTTTTTCAAAGCGGTCCTTTCTTGTAAGCAAGGGTCTGCGAAGGTATACTGAAACCATGAAGACAGGCAAGGCATTGATCATCGGCGCGGGCGATTTCAGCCCAAGGGGGCTGGTGGTCAAGAAGGGTGACTGGCTGATCGCTGCGGACGGCGGGCTGAACCATTTGGCCAGCCTGGGCTTGCGCCCTCATCTGATGCTGGGCGACATGGACTCGGTGTCCCATCTGCCCCAAGGCGTCGCGCGGTTGACCTTCCCGGTCAAAAAAGACCGCACGGACATGGCGCTGGCCATTTTGCTGGCCTTGTCGCGCGGCTATACCCGCTTTACGCTGCATGGCGCTTTAGGCGGGCGGCTGGACCACAGCCTGGCCAACCTCCACCTGGTGTGCGCCTTGGCAGAAAGCGGGCATCAGGCGGTCATCCAGGACAGAAAACTTACAGTGTACGCCCTGCACAACAGCGGCCTGAAGCTGCCTTTTGTGCCTGCTGGCAGGGTGGTCTCGGTCTTTGCCTGGGGCGGCTTAGCGCGCGGCGTCAGCCTGAAGGGCTTGAAATACCCCCTGTCAGATGCCGCGCTCACTGCCACTGAACCGCTTGGGGTGAGCAATGAGGGCTTGGGGAAGCCGGCGCGCATTCATGTGAAGGACGGTACCTTGCTTGTGATGGTCGCGCGGTAAACCTATTAAGCGTAACGGGTCATGTAGCGGGCGACCATGGCGTTGAGCTCGTCCTCCCGGCGCTCCACGTCCTTGAGCAGGGCGATCTGCGCGCGGGTGCGCACCAGGTTGTGGGTGGGCGAGTTCACCTTGAAGTACAGGTCCCCGTCCAGGTAGTCCGTCAGAAAGCGCATGGCCAATTCGCCCGTCAGCACCTTGATGCCAAGGGGCAGGCGCTGCAGCTCCTCATCCGATAAAATTCCAGCCGTCTCCTGCACAAAACCCCGCGTGAACGCGCGGGTTTTTTCCATGTCCAGGCCGATGATGCTGGTGTCTTCCTCGTCCTCCCGCGCGGTGGACGCGCCAAAGCGCACCGCGTCGCCATAGTCATACAAGGAGGAGCCGGGCATCACCGTGTCCAGGTCAATCACCGCCAGCGCCTTGCCGGTCTCCTGGTCCAGCAGCACGTTGTTGGACTTGGTGTCGTTGTGGGTGACGCGCAGGGGCAGCACCTTCTGGTCCAGCAGCCGCACGATTTCCCCCAGCATGCGCCGGTGCTCGAACATGAACTCAATCTCGTCCTCCACCTCGCGCGCCCTGCCGGCCTTGTCCTCATCCACGGCGCGCATCAGGGCATAAAAGCGCTTGGTGGTGTGGTGAAAGTGCGGGATGGTCTCCGTCAGCTGGGCGGCCGGGAAATCGGCCAGGTTGCGCTGGAAGCGGCCAAAGGCACGGCCCACCTCCTCCATCTGGCCGGGGTTGTCCACCACGTCCAGCGCCAGGGCGTTGGTGATGTAGGTGTAGGCGCGCCAGATGCCGTTTTTTCGGTCGCGGTGCATGACGTCGCCGTCCACCGTGCGCACCAGTTCCAGCACATCACGCCTGCAGTCGGCGCCCGTCTTCATCAGGGTGGATTTCAAATGGTCGGTGACCAGGGCGATGTTTTGCATGACGCCCTGGGGGTCGCGGAAGACATAGGTGTTCACCTTTTGTAAGGTGTACATCAGCGTCTCGTCGCCGTCGCGGTACTCCAGAACATAGGTCTCGTTGATGTTGCCGCTGGTGAGTTCGCGGGAAGAAACATATTTGCCTTGAAAACGGAACCTGGGCAGAATACCCTTGATGTCATTGTAAGCCATACATGCTCCTTATGCGGATGATGTTTGGCTCATTTTATCTTTCCTTGTAGCCCGTGTCAAACAAAGCCGCCTGGAGGCCGCCCAGGCTGCGCTGGGCGATGAGCAGCACAGCGATGTCAAAGCCCCTGGCCTGGTCCAGAAAATTCTCGTACCCGCGCACGAAACGCAGGAGGGAGGCATAGTTGGCCGCATAGGGGAAGAAGGCGCGGCCAAAGGAATCCCGGGCGATGAACAGGCCGGGGCTTTGGGGATCGCCGGTGGTTTCAATCACCAGGTCATCCAGGCTGCGCGGAGGCCGCTGGCTGCGGTAGCTTCGGGGCAGGTCCGGTAGAAGGTCCTGTTGCTTGTCTTTTTCCAGGGGCAGGTACAGCGGCACCAGGTCTCCTGGCGCGGGCGCGGGAATTGTGAAGTCTTTTTTTATAAAACGGTAAGGATTGGGCATCTCCAGCGCGCTGAGCATCGCTTCAAAGGCGAGGTAGGCGCCATAGGCGTTCCAGTGGGTGTCGGTGGCAAGATAGGTGTCTTGCTCAATCAAGACATCTGCCAAGTCAGGCGCAGTCACGCCCCGCTCCCGCAGAAGCGTAATCAGCCTTGCGCGGTTGGTGTCTGCCAGATTCCCGGGCTGAACATGGTACGGCAGGTGTTCAGGATGCGCAGCGGCCTTGTCCGGCGCGATGAGCAGCACAAAGCGGGTACCGGTTTGCGCCAATTGCTCTGAAAGCGCGGCGATGCTGTCTGCCAGCGCCTGGATTTCATCCGGGGTCATGCTGTTTACATGGATGCTGTCTGACAGCGCTTCGCGGAAGTAGAGCCAGCCCGCTGTCCCCTTGACCACCTGCTGGCTGCCGCTGTCCCCCACAAGGCCATTCACATGGCCCCAGGCGGTGACCAGGCTTTGGTTGAGGGCTTTGTTTTGCCGCGAAAAATCGCCGGACAGGCTGTCCACGCCGCCTGAAAGCACGGCAAAGGCAAGGGGCAGCAGCAGCACCAGCAGGATGATCACAACAAACAATTTTTTCATATCAAAACGCCGCGTAAAGGAAGGGCAGGTGGTGGCTGCCGGCCGCCGCCAGCAGGCACAGCGCCAGCAGGGCAAGCTTGGCAATTGAAGCCGGCCAAACAGGCAGGCTCCTTTTGATTCCCCTGCCTGAAAGAACAATGACCAATACGCTTGCACAGCAGGCCAGCAAGAAAACGGGCGTCAGCTGCGTCAGCGCCAGGCGTAGGTTGCCAAGCCGGAAGAAGCCGCCCAACATCCGCGGCACATCGCTGCCCGCGGTGAAAAACACAAAGCCGACAGCTGTTGCTACATACACATAGGCCCCGCGCAACCATTTGGACCAGGCTTTGGGCTGAAGGATTTTACGCCGCTCCAGGCTGACCAGCAGCGCGTTCCACAGGCCCCACAGGGCAAAGCCCCAGCCCAGCCCATGCCACAGGGCAATCAGCATGAACACCACAAAGGTGTTGATGATGGCGCGCGCCTGGCCCTGCCGGGAGCCGCCCAGGGGTTGATACACACCCTCCGCAAACCACCGGCTCAGGCTCATGTGCCAGCGCCGCCAGAAGGCGCGGAGGCTGTCGGCCAAGAAGGGGCGGTCAAAGTTTTCCGGCAGGGAGAATCCCAGGCATTTCGCGAAGCCCAGGGCGATGTCCGCAAAACCTGAAAAATCCAGGTAGAGCTGCAAGGGGAAGACCAGCGCCGCCATCAGGGACAGCACAACGCCGCGGTCGATATCCCCCGCCTGACCGGCAGCCAGGGTGACCAGGGCCAGGCGGTCCGCCAGCAGCAGTTTCTTGGACAGCCCCAGGATGAGGCGGGACAGGCCTTGAACCAGGTCATCCACCAGATGCTCCCGGCTGGGCCGCTGCGAAACCAACTCCTGATACCCTGCCAATGGGCCCATCAGGGCCTTGGGCAGGAAGACCAGGTAGAACGTCAGGTCCAGCAGGCTGCCTTTTTCGTTTTCCAGATGGTAGCCAAGCGCCTGCAGGGCGGTGTAGCCAAAGCCGAGCAGCACCAAGGGCTGATATCCCGCCAAAACCGGGGACAAGGGCATCAGCTTAGCCAGCGCCAGCAAGCCCAGGTTGAAGGCCAGGGCCAAAGCCTTGCGCGCAGGGGGTTTTAAGAAGGAAATGAGATGGTTGACAAGGACAAAGCCCAGGAAAACCAGAGCCTGCCAGAGGCCCACCCAGGCATAAAACACAAGCGACACCGCGCACAATAACAGCCTGTACCCCCGCCTGCCGCGCAGCATGGCTGACAGCAGCAGCGTAAGCGGCAGAAAGCAGCACAGGAAGGACAGCGCGGTAAAACCCATGGCTATCCCTGGGTGTTGAGGAAGTAGTAGTAGGACTGCACGGTGTCCGTGGCCAGGTCCATCACAAACACCAGTTGCGGGCTGTCCATCGCCCCATCGATTGTGTAGATGATCAAATCATAGTCTCTCAAGGTGGGCTCGCCATAGGCTGTGAGGATGTCCTCACCCTTGCTGCCCAGGCCGATGCCGCGCCTGGTGAGGTGGTCGCCCGAGAGCACCATCAGGGTCTCAATCACATCCGCGCCCTTGTCGCCCAGGGGCAGGGTGCCCACCAGCAGTTCCTGCGTTGAAAACTCCTTGTCTTTTCCTGAAAACAGGCAGCTGTCCGCCTCCAGGCTGTCCACCGGCTGCCCGCCCTTTTTCATCGCGTCCACCAGCGGCTTGGCAGGGGTGTCCAAGGCAAAATCCCGGCCATCAAGGAACAAAACCAGCTCCTCCAGGTTAAGGGGCAGGGCCTCCACCGCCAGAGCAGGCAGGCTCACACACAGGCACAAGGTCAAGAGAAGGGCAAGCCGCCCCAATTTATTCAATGCCATTGACAACCTCCATCACCGTCACATAGGACGGGCAGTTGAAGTAGATCCAGTTGGCTAGGTCAAAGGGCATGCGCACGCAGCCGCCGGTGGCAAAGGTGCCCAGCTCGCTGATGCCCCAGTCCGTCACCGTGCTTTCATCCCTGCCTTCTGTCGGGATGCCGTGCAGGTAGCGCCCGCGCAGGTAGGTGACGCTGTGGGGGGCCACGGTGTTGGGAAAGCGCACCCAGCGCTGTTTTTCACCCAGCAGGTAGCGCCCGGAGGGCGTGGGCGTGCTGCGCTTGCCCAGGGCGGTGATGCCGCTGCGCAGGGCTTCACCAACGCGGCGGCCGTCCCCGTCCAGCAAATAGACGGACACCATGAAGTTGGACTTGTTCACCAGGATTTCGACCGGCCGGGGCTGTTCATCCGGCAGAAAACGCGTTTCATGGGTTTTCAGGGTTCTGCCCAGCACATAGCCTGCCTTCCCCCGCGCGTTCACCAGCAGGTACTGGTTGGCAAAGCCGGTCACTGCCAGGGCTTCCCCCGCTTCCAGGTTGAACAGCGTTTGGCCAAGGGCTTCATCCGGCAGCGAGCGCAGCACCAGGCCTTCGGTCGCTGCGACTGTGTGCGGGGTGAGCGGCGCATCGCTTGCCAATAGATCAAGCTTGCTGCGGTGCACAAAGGCACCCTGGGAGGTGGAAAACCAGTCATCCCCCCACATCTGAGAAAGCATCAGCACCTCATCCCTGGCGACAGCCTGCTGGGCGGCGCCGCCCAATAGCTGGGTCTCCTCCCCCAGGTAACGCGCCCAGGTGCGGTTCATGGCCAGGCTTTTTTCTGGCAGGGCCCGCAGGTCCTTCGCGCGGACAAAGCCCTGAGTTTCGCCGTCATCATAGTACCACCAGCTGCCCGAAGCCGCGTGGAAGGCGTACAGCGTCTGCGGCTTTAGAACCAGCGTCTCATCCGGCAGAACTTCCGGCAGGGGGGCGAGCGGGGTTTCCGCATCCACGCTGGCCAGGCGCGGCTTGGTGAAGGCGCGCATCAGCAGGGTCTGCACCTCCGCCGCGTGCACAAACAAGTCGTTCTCCCGCAAACGCAGGTATTCCCCCGCCTGGGCGGTCACCTCATACAGATGCCCGGGCACAAGCCGCTGCTCCGTCCGCTGCCCCTCGCCGGGGCCCTGATACAGCGCCGCCTCATGCAGGCTGTACACCAGCATCCTGTCCTGGGTGTTCTCATTGATGGAGCCGGTGTTTTCCTTCAACACATAGCCCTCAAGGTCCTGCACGCGCACTTTGTAGTAGCCGCGGTTATACGCCAGGACGCTTAGCAGCTGACCGGCTTTCAGGTTTTGCACAGCGGCGGCGCCTGACAAGGGATGGCTGCGCAGCGCCTGTTCCCTGAGGCTATAAACCAGCAGGGGCTCATGCGGCGTGTCCGGCCCCAATTCTTCCAGCTTGCCGCCATAGGTGTAGCCAACCAGGCCGTCCACTTCCACCTTCACCATGTACTGGTTGCGCCCCAGCACCACAAAAGGCGTCTCCGGCCCCAGGCGGCGCAGCACCTTGGCGCCGTGCAAACCAAGTTCGCGCACCACGCGCACATCCCTGGCGTACATGAGCAGGCCGGCGCGGTCATCCGCGCGGTCCCTGGGCAGGTCTTTCAAGTTGCGCAGGAGGACAAAGCCCTCCTGGCCTTCATAGGTGGTGGTGCCATAGCCCTTGTGCCTGGGGTCCTCTGACGGAACGACAAACAGCGGCGTGTACTGGGGGATGCGCGCCAGGGGCAGGTTTTCCCCCGTGCCGCGGTCCACCAGGGTGATCACGATGTCGTAATAGCCGTTGAAAGCTTCCGCGGGCTCCTCCGCCTGGGCTGGGGAGGACAAGGCAATGCACAGCAGGGCCAGGCACAGGACGAGCAGATACCGCAGCCTGATAAGTTGGGTGGTTTCCTTCAAAATCCGCGGGGTTTTCCCTTGTTTGTGTTCATTCATGCGGCAATTGTTGTGCAGCCTCTGCCCAGGCGCAAGCGCGGGTTTGGCACAGCGTTTTCTTTCCATACCCATTGAAACGAATCAGATGCCTCCTTTGTTCCACCTGGTGAGTGAAAATTATTCTTCCGCTCTGATGAATTCAAAACCAGGGTTTCAGGATGATTATACTGATGTAAAGCTTTATT
>JAAYLK010000116.1 GCA_012521895.1 Clostridiales bacterium | reverse complement strand
GATCACCTGTACCCATCCCGAACACAGAAGTTAAGCCCTTCAGCGCCGATGGTACTTGGCTGGAAACGGCCCGGGAGAGTAGGTCGCCGCCGGTCTCCAACATCACTCCCCAGTTGGGGAGTTTTTTACATGAACCAAGTATACAGGATGGGCTGACTATGATAAACTGTGGTTGTTTAGTGAGAGGTATCATATGATTCGATCTGGAAAAGTTGTACAGACGCAGGGTGACACCCTGAAGGTTTGTTTTAGCAGGCTGGAAGCCTGTGATTCTTGCAACATGTGCGGTAGTCGGGATGAAGCCACAGTCTCCATCAAGGGTCAGGCTCAGGTTGGGGACAGGGTTGAGGTGGAGATGCCCGATGCCCAAGTCCTGAAAGTATCGCTGCTGACATATGTCATTCCGTTGATTGGCCTTTTGCTGGGCCTTTGGCTGGGTACAATGTTCTTTAGTGGCAATGATTTTGCGGTGCTGATTGCAGCGCTAGCCGGCCTGGTGGCCGCCTTGATCCTGGTCAAGCTGCTGGACAAACAGCTTGGCAAGACAGCGCATTGGCAGCCGCGCTTGATTTCTGTGTTGCCAGCGGAGGAAAACCTTGAAGGCCAGGTTGCAGGGCCTTCCAGCGATTGATTGATGATTGGATGGCAATCCAATTGATATTGAACATTATTTTGCGTGAAAGAACCAAGGAGGACATAGTGACAACAAAACCAAAACTGAAAATTCTGCCGCTGGGTGGCATTGACGAAATCGGAAAGAACATTACGGTGTTTGAGTACGGTGAGGATATTATCGTCATGGACTGCGGCTCCATCTTCCCAAAGGAAGACATGCTGGGGATTGACCTGGTCATCCCTGACATCAGCTATCTTTTGGCCAACAAGGACCGCATCCGCGGCTTTGTGTTCACCCATGGGCATGAGGACCACATCGGCGCCACACCCTATGTGCTGGACAAGATCAAGGTGCCCATCTACGGCTCCGGCCTGACACTGGCCCTGATTGAAAACAAGCTCAAGGAACACCGCATCACCAAGTACCAGGCCATCACGGTTAAACCGCGGGAGACGGTTCAGCTGGGCGCTTTCTCTGTCCAGTTCATCCGCGTGAACCACTCCATCGCCGGCGCCTATGCCCTGGCCATCACCTGCCCCGCGGGCACCGTGGTCGCCACCGGTGACTTCAAGATTGACTTCACCCCGGCAACCGGCGAGGTGACCGACCTGTCCACCCTGGCCGCCATTGGCGAGCGCGGCTGCCTGGCCCTTTTGGCTGACAGTACCAACGTGGAACGCCCGGGCTTCACCATGAGTGAGCGCAAGGTGGGTGAAACCTTCAAGGCGCAGATTGAGTCCGCCCGCGGGCGTGTCATCATCGCGATGTTCGCCAGCAACATTCACCGCGTGCAGCAGGTGGTGGACAACGCCATCAGCTTTGGCCGCAAGGTGTGCTTCATTGGCCGCAGCATGATCAACGTGTCCACCGTCGCCATGGACCTGGGCTACCTGACCATTCCGCGGGAAAACCTGATTGAGATGGACGACCTGGACCGCTACCGCGATGACCAGATCCTGGTGTTGACCACCGGTTCCCAGGGCGAGCCGATGAGCGGCCTGACGCGGATGGCCTTCGCCGAGCACCGCAAGCTGCAGATCAAGCAGTCTGACAAGGTGATTATTTCAGCGACGCCCATCCCCGGCAACGAGGTCTTTGTGTCCCGCGTCATCAACCAGCTCTACCGCTGCGGCGCTGAGGTCATTTATGACGCGCTGGCAGAGGTGCACGTCTCCGGCCACGCCCGCCAGGAAGAACTGAAACTGATGCACACCCTGGTGCGCCCGCGCTATTTTATCCCGGTTCACGGGGAGTACCGCATGCTGTGGCAGCACGCGGAGCTGGCCGAGTCCCTGGGCACGCCGCGGGAGAACATCGTCCTGCCGGAGACCGGGCAAATCATCGGCATGAATGACGAAAGCCTCACCATTGAAGGCGTCGTGCCCACCGGCACCATCTTAATTGACGGCTTGGGTATCGGCGATGTGGGCAACGTGGTGCTGCGTGACCGCAAGCACTTAAGCCAGGAAGGCCTCATCATCGTGGCCATGGCCTTTGACCGCACGCACAACATCCTGATTTCTGGGCCCGACATCATTTCCCGCGGCTTTGTGTTTGTGAGGGAGAATGAGGACATCATCGAGGAATCCCGCGAGGTGGTGCGCAAGATCATCGATTCCTATGAGAGCATTTCGGGCTCTGACTGGCCGGTGATCAAAAACCGTATCAAGGATGAGCTGCGCCGCTTCCTCAACGACAAGATCAAGCGCAACCCCATGATTTTGCCTGTGATTGTTGATCTGGGCTGAGTGTGATAAACTGACACTGCCGCGGTGACTGGCCGATTGGCTGGAACCGCGGCATTTTTTGATGAGAGAAGGAAGACCCATGAACTATGACCTGGCCCATGCCTTGGCCAAGCAAATCAATGAATCCGCTGAGGTGCGCGAGTACCAGCGGCTTAAAGAAATCGTGGAAGAAAGCGAGACAACCCGCGCGCTGCTGAAGGAGTACAAACGTCTGCAGATGATGGTGCAGATGGCGGCGATGTCCGGGCAGAGCCTGCCCGGTGATGACATGTCCCGCTTCCAGTCCATCTCCTCCCTGCTGTATGGCGGCACGGACACCTCCGCGTTTTTGCTCAGTGAAATGCGGCTGCAGCAGGCCCTGGCGGACATCTACAACATCATCGCCAAAGCCGCCGGGATGCAGCTGGACCTGCCCGGACTTGAATAAATGAAAAAGCACCCGCGGGAAGACTATACCTATGACAGCCTGATTCAGGAGCGTGAATACGGCCTGTACTGGTACAGCTGGCTGTGGAACATTCTGCGCCCGGTCTTGATTTTTGTGTGCTCCGTGCTGCTGCTGATTGGCCTGGTCTCCTTTGGCTGGGGCAAAATCAGCGCGGTCTTCATCGACCCGGTGGACAGGAACGACAAAAACCCGGTCATCTTTTCCGTGGCTTCCGGGGACAGCCTGACCCGCGTGTCCAATAACCTGCAAAACCAAAACCTGATCCGCAACCGTTCCGTGTTCAAGTATTTCGCGGACTTCATGGGCTTTGGGCAGAAGATCCAGGCGGGGGAATACACCCTAAGCCGCAGCATGACCATCAACGAAATCGCGGACCAGCTGACCAGCGGCGACGGCAAGCCCATCGTGCGCAACATTACCATCATCCCTGGCTGGACGGTGGAAAATATCGCGGACTACCTGCTCAAGGAAGGCGCCATTGACAACAGGGATGCCTTCCTCGCCAAAGCGCGCAGCGGCAGCGAGTTCGCGGCCTATTACTACATTGCGGATGTCTTGGCGTCTCCCGGCGCCAGCCAGAGAAAGTATGCCCTGGAAGGCTATCTTTCACCGGACACCTATGAGGTGTTTACCGATGCCACCGTGGATGATCTCATCAAAAAGCTGCTGTCCCAGACCGAGGCCGTCTTTAAGGAGCCCCTGCACGCGCGGGCTGAAGAGATCGGCATGACCATGGACCAGGTGATCACCCTGGCTTCCCTCATTGAAAAGGAAGCAAAGACCGCGGACTTCGCCAGGGTCTCCTCCGTCTTTCACAACCGCCTGCGCCAGAACATGAGCCTGGGCAGTGATGTGACCATCAAGTATATTTCCGGCACCACGCGCATGGCGCTGAACCGGGAGGACCTGAACCTGCAAAGCCCCTACAACACCTACCTGGTCAGGGGCCTACCGCCCGGTCCCATCTGCAGCCCCTCCCCGGGCGCCATCATGGCGGCGCTGTACCCGGATGAGCAGTTTCTGGCGGAAAGCTACCTGTACTTCTGCTCCAAGGACCCTGACACCGGCGAACTGCATTTCTCCAAAACCCTGGCGGAGCACGAGTATGCTGTCAGCATCTACGCGCCCCTGTGGGAAGCTTATGACAGGCGGACAAACGCCCAGTGAGCAAGCAGCAAACACAGCGATTGCGCGTCGGGCCCTCGGGCAATTCCGAATCCTTCTACGAGCAGGGATACAAGCAAACCATCGACACCTTTTCCTGGCAGCAACATCACTTTCAATTGGATGCCTTTGAAATTCCCTTTGGCCGGGGCATCAGCATGTCCCAGGACACCGCGCGCGCCATTGGTGAAGCGGCAAGCAGTGCGGATGTCAGCCTCAGCGTCCACGCGCCCTACTACATCAACCTGGCCAATCCAGACGCTGCCCTGGCGGAAAAAAGCAAGGGCTACATCCTGGATTCCGCCCGGCTGCTTCAGTCGATGGGCGGCCAGCGCCTGGTGGTGCATGTGGGTTCCCCCAAGTGCTCCGACCGCGAGGCGGCCATCGCCCTGTGCGCGAAGCGGCTGGTGGAAGCGCGCGCAGCCATGGTGGAAGCCGGCCTGGCTGACATCAGGCTGTGCCTGGAGACCATGGGCCGACCCAGCGTGCTGGGCACGATGGAGGAAATCCTGCGCCTGGTTAGCATTGACGACAGCTTTCTGCCCTGCGTGGACTTTGCCCACCTGCATGCCATTAACGGCGGCGCGTTGAACTCCAATGTTGATTTTGCGGTCGTTCTTGATCGCCTGGAAGCAGCCCTGGGCCAGGACCGGGCACGGCAGGCGCACATGCATTTTTCCAGGATTGAGTTTGGCGGCAAAGGGGAAATCCGCCACAGAACCTTCGCGGACGCAGGCTTTGGCCCGGACTTTTCCCTGCTGGCGCCGCTCCTGGTGTCAAGGGGCTATGAGGGCACCCTCATCTGTGAAAGCCGCGGCACCATGGCGGAGGATGCGCACGCGATGAAAACAACGCTGGACGCGTTGCGTTAAACCGCAGGCTGAGCAATTTCAAAAAGTGAAGTGTAGCCAAGATTTACGGCTTGTGCTATACTTTTGGATGATTTCAAGGTAGGAGAAAGCAATGAGCAACAGGGTTCAGCGTCTGGTTGACAAGGCCGCCTTGCAGCCCAGGGCGGGCATCATCATCCACAAGCCATCCAACATCTTCTATTTAAGCGGCTATACCGGCGAAGGCCTACTTGTTATTACACAAGCCCTGCGGGCCATCGTGACCGACTTTCGCTATGTTGAGCAGGCCCAGCAGCACGCCCCGGGTTTTTCGGTGCATTCAATCAGCAATGACATCAACCATGCCCAGCTGGCCGCCTCTCTTCTGAAGAATGAGGGCATCACCACCGCCCTGTATGAGGACGACGAGGTCACCGTGCGCCAGGGCAAGCAGCTGGAAAAGGCAATGGATACCATCACGCTGTCGCCTTTGAACAACCTGCCCGAAGCGCTGCGCCAGGTGAAGGACAAGGACGAAATCAAGCTGATTGAAAAGGCCTGCGCCATCTCCTGCGAGGCCTTTGAGTACATCTGCGGCATCATCAAGCCCGGCATGACCGAGTTGCAAATCAAGCGCCAGCTGGAAAACTTCATGATGGAACACGGTGCGCAGAGCACCGCCTTTGACACCATCGTGGCCTCCGGCCCCAACGGCTCCCTGCCGCACGCGATCGCGGGGGACCGCGTCATCCAGGACGGGGACATGATTACCCTTGACTTTGGCGCCAAGTACAAAGGCTATTGCGCGGACATGACGCGCACCATCGCCGTGGGCCAGCCCAGCGAAAAGATGCTGGAAATCTACAACATCGTCCTGCACGCGCAAAAGACCTGCCAGGATGCCCTGGCTGCCGGCAAAAACTGCAAAGAGGTGGACGCCATCGCGCGTAAAATCATCGGCGACAAAGGCTATGGCGCGTACTTTGGCCATGGCCTGGGCCATGCGGTGGGTATTGACATCCATGAGGACCCGCGCTTAAGCCCCAAGTGCGAAGATGCCTTAGAAACTGGCCATGTTGTCACCGTGGAGCCGGGCATCTACCTGCCTGGCATTGGCGGTGTGCGCATAGAGAATACCTGCGTCATTACCAAGGACGGCGCGCGCAGCCTGGTCCCAGCGTCCAGGGAACTGCGGATTTTGTAACACGAAGATTTTAATTTTGGAGGACGGTACATGATTACGGCAAGCGATTTTAGAAAAGGCATCACCATTGAATGGGAAGACGGCGTGTGGAACATCGTGGATTTCCAGCACGTCAAACCGGGGAAAGGCGCGGCCTTTGTCAGGACCAAGATCAAGAACATCATGACCGGCGCCGTGATTGAGCGCACCTTCAACCCCTCTGACAAAATGCCCAGAGCCATCATCGAATCCAAGGAGATGCAGTACCTGTACAACGACGGTGACCTGTACTACTTCATGGACCCGGAGACCTTTGAGCAGATGCCCCTCAACCACTCCCAGGTGGAAGAGGCCATCCAGTTTGTCAAAGAGAACACCAACGTCAACATCCGCTTCTTCAAGGGCTCTGCCTTCTCTGTCGAAGCGCCCAACTTCGTGGACCTGGAGGTCACCGAGACCGAGCCCGGTTTCAAGGGCGACACCGCCTCCACCACCTACAAGCCCGCCACCCTGGAGACCGGTTTCCAGGTGATGGTGCCCCTGTTCATCAACATCGGCGATACCATCAAGATTGACACCCGCAGCGGCGAGTACCTGTCCCGCGCGTAAGCGAACCAAAAAGGAGGAAGCCATGAGCGAACTGTCCAAGAAAGTCGAGTACCTCAAGGGTCTGGCTGACGGAATGAACCTGAAGGAAGACAAGCAGGACCAAAAGTTCCTGCTCAAGATTCTGGAAGTCCTGCAGGAAGTGGCCGAGGACATCCAGGAGCTGCAGGAAGTCCAGAACGAGATG
>JAAYLK010000115.1 GCA_012521895.1 Clostridiales bacterium | reverse complement strand
GTCCAGAAGCGGTAAAGGAAAGACGCCAGCCGCGGGTTTTGTGCATCCAGCATCGCGGACAAGCGCCTCAGGATGGTAGCGTCGCTCAATCAAGTCACCACCTTTTTAACCTCCGCTTTGCCGCCTCTGCTTGCTGATTGTCCAGGTCAATGCTCTGCCCTTCGCCTGGCTTCTGGCCGGGCTCCCGACCGAGTGCTTCCCGGGTTTCCTGCTGCTGTTCCTGGCGCATTCCCTGGTCAAATTGCTGCGCCTCCATTCGCTCGGGTAGGCTTGCCACGTGCCGCGCGTAGTCTTCCAGCGCTTCATCCGGTATAATCACGCCGCAGCCGGTTAGCTCTCTGATGTACGCTGCCAGGTCTTTCAGGTTTGGCGCTTCCACGTCCCCGTGTTCCAGTGTCGGGTAGCCTGTTATTCCCTGGAAGTGCTGCGCGTTCATCTGCATCAGCCGCGGGATTGCCTGGTTATTGAAAACCTCGCAGATTATGTCCAGGTATGCGCCCAGCGCCATGCTGAACAACTCCGTTTTGTCGCTGCTGAGTGCAAAGCTGCCGACGCCCTGGTGCCCAAGCAACAAAAAGTCGCTCATGGTGATCATGGCTATGCGCGTGTCGTAGCGCTCGATGATTTGGTTTGTGTCGAATTGCCTGCGGCTCCCGCTGCTTATCAATTCCAGCTTCCAGCCCATTGGGAATACCAGGCCCTCCGTCGCGTCCCTTCTGACGTTCCTGACGATGGTTTCCGCGTTCGCAAAGGCCCGCGCCATGTCCGGGTCTTCCTGGTCCCAGATGTTCATGCCCTCCGGCGCCGTGAGTACGGGGAAGCCTGCCAGGTCCCTCTCAATGCCCATGCCCTCGATTTCCTGTATGCGCCTCTTGAAGTACCAAGCCCGGTATGCGGTCCGGAGGATGCTGCGGCCTTCCGGGTTTCCCTTCCTGCTCTTTGTTCGGAAGTGCAGCGCTTTGTCTGCCGGTATTGTGACGGTCCGGTAAAGCGGTGGCGCCGATTGTGTCATGCCTATCAGGTTGTCGGCTGCGTCGTACTCCCATGCGTATAGCGTTTCCTGAGCGCGTATGGGTAACTTCTGCCATCCTATGAGCCCGTCTGCGTACTTTGATTTTTGCCGCGGGTCATTTGTTCCGCCTGTGCGCCGTTTGTACACGATTTCGTGGTAGCTCCAACCAAAGGTCAGGAAGCTCAATATTTCGCTCACGGTGTCCGTCCAAGTGTCCTGCATGTCGTGGATGCAACTATCGACGAATTCCGCTGCTTCCCTGTCTTTTTCTTCGGGGCCGCCTGGCTGTATGCTCCAATCACTCTGCCTGATTAGCATTTCTATCGCGTAGAGGATGGCGCCGCATACATCATCGTTTTCGCTCATTTCCCGGTAAACTTCTATGCCCTTTTTGCCTTGTAACGCGGCCAGAAATTCCTCTGAAAACACGCCTGCGTATCGCCGTTGGCCGGTGGCGCCGATTTCTTTCATGCTGTTTGGCAAATTCTATTCACCTGCCCTTCCAATAGCTTTCCTTGTCTGTGCCCAGGCCGCTCGGTGGTATCGTGCTGGCCGCTGCCTTTTCTGATAGTTGGTTGATGGCCTGCGTCATGGCGTCTACATCGTCGTCATGCGCGCCGTTTGGGAAGTTTGCGCATTCCTCGATGAAGTCATGCACCCATGGCGCTATGCTCGGGTGCGGCAGGTAAACGTTCCCGGCCTCCACGTATGGCGATATTGCCTGCGCCCGGACTACCTTCCCGCCTTGCGGTCGTACTGGTATCAGCCCGGGTATTTCCCTTTTCAGTAATTCAATGACCGCCGGCCCGTTCGCTGTGTCTTCTACGTATTTCGCGCGCGCTTTTGGATGCTTTGCTGATAAGGTCCGGATGCTCTGCATCGTTTCCGTTATTCCCATGCGCCCGTGTACCCTGTCCAGCAAATAAAAGTCTGCGCCGCTGCGCCCCCATACATGCCCTGCCACATAGTCATTGGTATCGCCTTCCTTGAATGTGCAGTCCCATGATTGCGCCTGCGTCGTTATCCGCTCCGGCGGCTTCTCGTAAAACCGGAACCAGGTCCGCCTCAGTATGCCGCCCTCCGCCGGTGCTGGCCGCTGCTGGTATAGCCCTGCGTAAGCGTAAGTGCCTACCGCTGCCTTTTGCTTTTCCAGCCATTCCCGGTTGAATCCGCCCTCCGGCCAAAGTGGTTCGCCTTCCTGGCGGCCCAGGAGGTCTTCTGCCTCCGCTTCTGCGGGCAGTCGGATGATCTCCCAGTCGTCGGGCTCTCCGTACTCCGGGTTGAGCAGGCGGCCGCAGAGGTCGTCCTCGTGCCAGCGGGTCATGACGATGATGATGGCTCCGCCTGGCCTGACGCGCGTCTTGAAGGTGCTGCGGTATTCCTCGTGCACCTTGTCGCGCATGGTTTTGCTGTTTGCTTCTTCGCGGTTCTTGATGGGGTCGTCGATGATGAGCAGGTGAGCGCCTT
>JAAYLK010000114.1 GCA_012521895.1 Clostridiales bacterium | reverse complement strand
TGTCCAAGCTCAGGTCTGCTACCAGCTTCTTCAGCCGTCCATTCTCTTTTTCAAGTTCCTTCATTCGCTTGGCGTCTGCCGTATTCATGCCGCCGTATTCCTTCCGACAGCGATAGTACGTCTGCTCCGTGATCCCCGCCTGACGCGCTGCTTCTGCAATGGTGTTGCCCTGGTTGCATAGAAGCTCGATCTCCCGCAGCTTCACGATGATTTGTTCAACCCCATATGCTTTGCTTGCCATATTTCCAGTTCCTCCTGTTTTGTTGATTATATCTCAACTAACTCTGAAACTGGCACAAGGATCGGGGGGCAGGTCATCTTGTTATGGATGCGGTTTGACGGACCGGGCCCACATGCCTTAAAATGACAGGCAGAGTTGAACAGGGTCAGCGCGGCCGGATGCGGTGATAAGGGGTATCCCTTTCCTTTCCTTGCGCCGCGGCGGTGCCTGCCCAGAAAAGGTCTTATCGCGCGCGCTTGCGGTCGATTTTCAGTCGATTTGGCGGCTTTCCTCCGGCGGTTTCTTCCGCCGGGCAGCGATTTGAATCGCAAAAGGAATAGGAATGGGAGGAGAAAGCTTTCATGAAAACAGCGAAAATCCACGTCCATCCGCGTTTCAGGATTGGGGAGATCTCGCCGCGCCTGTATGGCGCCTTCCTTGAACCGATCGGCACCATGGTCAACGGCAGCATGTACAACCCCAGGCACCCCAGCGCCGACGGGGATGGCTTTCGGAAGGATTTCATGGATGCGCTGAAGGCGGCGGGGCTTCCGGCCTTGCGCCTTCCCGGCGGCAATTTTGTGTCCGGCTGGGACTGGAAAGATTCCATCGGCCCCAGAAACCGGCGCAAAACGCAGCTGGATACCGCCTGGTTTCAATACTATACAAACGATGTCGGGTACGACGAGTACTTGCGATGGACGCAGGGCATCGGAGCGGAGCCCCTCGTGACCGTGAACCTGGGCACGGGCGGGCTTGACGACGCCCTGCACATCGTGGAGTATACAAACCACTCCGCTGGCAGCTACTGGTCTGACCTGCGAAGGGAGTATGGCCGGGAAGCGCCCTATGGGGTCAAAACCTGGTACCTGGGCAATGAAATGGACGGCCCCTGGCAAATTGGTTCCTGGCAGAAGAATCCCCGCGGCTACGGCATCCTGGCGCACGAGGTTTCAAAGGGGATGAAGTGGATTGACCCCGCGATTGAGACTGTGGCCTGCGTTTCCTCCTCTCCCTTCCTGGCGCATTACCCCCAGTGGGATCTGGAGGTCCTCCAGGAATGCTATGAGACGGTGGACTATATCTCCCTGCACCATTATCACATCGCGGCGCCGGGGGACTATCAGGCGCTGCTGGGCGGTTCGTGCTTCTTTGAAGACTATATCAGGACGGAAATCGGCTTGTGTGACTTTGTCCGCACCAAACTCCGCTCACCCAGGACAATGATGCTGTCGTTTGACGAATACGGATCCAGGGAGCAGGAGCTGAAGGGCGTTCTCCCCGGTCGCGGCAGCGTGTGGGAGCATGAGTTTGACCCTAAGCGCGAATACGCTCGCCATGACCCTGACCGCATGGCATCCGCCACGCCCTTTATACAGCGGGGCGGGATGCTGGACGCCCTGTCGTCTGCGTCGACCTTGCTGACGCTGCTGCGGCACGCGGACCGCGTCAAAATCGGGTGCATGACCTCGGGCTTGCATACGCTGGCCGCCGCCAGCCGTGACCATGTCTGGAAACCGGTGGCCCACTACCCCTTTAAGCAGCTGATGCAATACGGCCGGGGTGTCTCGCTTGGGATAGCCATCCAATGTGATCATTATGACATCCCCGGATACGCGCCCAGCCACCAGTTCCAATACAGCACCCATACCGGGATTGGCTTTGTGGACGCGGCGGCGGCGCTTGACGAGGGACAAGGCGAGCTTGCCGTCTTTGTGATCAATCGTGACGCTGAAGCGGACCGTTTGCTGGAGATTGACGCCGGCGCCTTTGAAGGCTGCCGCTTTATTGAGCACCTCCAGCTCCACAGCGACGATATCCACAGGATGAATACCTGGGAACAGCCGGACGCCGTCACACCGCAGGTGAATGCCAACGCGGCGTTCAAGGGCGGCAAACTGACCGCGGTCATCCCGCCGCTTTCCTGGAATGTGTTCCGCTATGAGGCGGAAGGTCTCTGACGGGCTTGCGCCCGGGCGCGCGGACCGATGGCGGGGGACCGGCATGGCTGTCTCCGGTTTTCCGCGGCGTTCCCCGTCGCGGAGCCGCGCGCCCCGCGCCCGGTTCAAACACGCAGACAGGCTCTAAAATGTGTTTTCCTGTTGTTTTGTGCCCAGGATTGACAAGGATGCTTGACAAAACCGCCCGGCTGCGGTTAAAATAAATACAGTCAAAGATGAAACATTGTGCCGGATTCATTGCATTTACTTGCACTGTGTGTTTGGCCAACAGGCCTGAACATAAACAATTTTTAAGGAGGTTCTTCATTGATGAAGGGTACGAAACGCCTGGTTTGCCTGATCCTCTCTGTGGTTTTGTCGCTGGGTTTGGCCGCGGGAGCCCTGGCCAAAGAGTATGAGAGAGTAGTCATCAGCTATACCGGCCCGCAGGTCGTCGCGGGGTATGACTACAACACCGGCGACGAATACAGCAAATTTATCCTTGAGAAATTCAACTTCGAATTCCAACCCGTCAATGTGCCGTGGGGCGACTGGAACAGCATGCTCAGCACCTGGATCATGTCCCAGGACATGACCGATGTGGGCAACTTCAACTACGGCGACGGCACACATGCCGACGCTTCCAACTTCGTCTCGCAGGGACTTCTGAAGCGCCTGCCGGACGACTGGAAAACCAGGTGGCCCAAGGTGGCTGAAGTCTACAGCAAGACCAGCCTCGGCCCCACGCTGGAGGAACTCTACGGCGGCACCTATTTCATTCCCCGCGCGAGGTTCTTCTACAATCTTCCCGGCGATCCCCTCGCCAACCACTGGTCGCTCTGGCTGAGGTCCGACTGGATTGAAGCGGTGGGCAAAGAGGTCAAGAACCACTACACCATCCCCGAAGTGCTGGAGATTGCCCAGCTGATCAAAGAACAGGATCCAGGCCAGGTGGGGGCCGCCCTGGTGCCGATTTCCATGGACAACGGCAACGCCGCCCGGTTTTTTGTGGAGGCCAACAGCACCTATTGGGACACCTTCTATAAAGGCGAAGACGGAAAGTACGCCTGGGGCGCCGCTACGCCGGACACCCTGGAAGGTTTGAAACTCTGGTACAAGGCGTACAGCACCGGCATCCTGGATCCGGAATACTACCTGCTGACCTACGAAAAGGACATGGAGAAATTCCAGACTCTGGGAACCGCCGGCGTCTCCTATCTGGGCGGGCAAACCGCGGACGTGGAGAACTATCGCATCCTGTTCGAACGGCGCACAGGGTTTGCTAAGGACGACTTCCTGTTCGCGACGCTTCTTGGCGCGGACGGCAACTATCACCAGAGAGACCTCATCAACTTCTGGGGCACAATCTGCTTCCGTCCTGATGTGGATGAAGCGGTCTTTGAACGCTGGATGGACCTGATGGAATTCACCGCCAGCGAAGAAGGCTATCCCGGCACCCAGATGGGCTTGAAAGGTGTTGACTGGGACCGCGACGCGAACGGCGAGATCATCTCCCTGGTGCCCCCGGGCACGCTGCTGGCCGGCGCTGTCGGCGAAGGCAAATACCCCAGCCTGGGCCATGTGCTGGGCTCCGTCATCCTGTGGGACGACCTGGCTTTGGACAACCCGAACATCGGAAAGCAATACCGCGACGAGTCCAGGGCCCTCTACGCGAACCGCTATGAGTTCAGCACCCCCGAGACCTTTGTCAAGGCCGACTGGAACCTGTGGCTGAGCTTTACCGAGAACCTGCGCAGGGCCAGGGGCATTGATTATGCCGTGGAATACTCCAATCTGGTCACCAACGCCTCGAGCGAAGAAGACCTGGTCAAGCGTTACGAAGCCTGGCTTGAATCGCAGATGAGCCTGATTCAGCCGGTGCTGGATGAGTTGAATCCCTAACCCTTAGGCGCGCAGACCGCGTCAGTTTCGCGCGCTGAATATGCCCGGGGCGGCGTGGCTGTCCCGGGCATATGTAAATACTGAGGGAGGTCGAGAAATGACTGTGTCTCAAACCGGTCAGCGAAAGCGTTCCGCTAAGGACTTTACCTGGAAGAACATCCTGAAGCACAGGGAGAAGTACATCCTGGTTCTTCCCGGGCTGGCATGGTACGCTGTGTTTGCGTATATTCCGATTTTCGGCCTGTCCCTGGCCTTCAAGAAATACATGGCCAGGATGGGCCTGTTCGGGAGCCCCTGGATTGGCTTGGCCAATTTTGAGAATGTCTTTGCCGATCCAGCTTTTCTTCAATCCATATTCACAACATTGAGAATCAACGCGGGCAGGCTGCTGTTCGTCTTCCCTTTCCCGATTTTTCTGGCGCTGATCCTCAACGAGGTGCGGCTGGGACGCCCCAAAAAAATCCTGCAGTCCATCTTTACCTTTCCTCATTTTCTCTCCTGGGTCATTGTCGCCAGCATCATGGTCAACATCCTGGGGCAAAGGGGGATGGTCAACTCCCTGATGGGGGGGCTGTTTGGCGCGAAGCCTGTCAGTTTCCTTGGGATACCCTCCTATTTTCTGCCCCTGATCTACCTGACCGATATCTGGAAGAGCGCCGGATGGAGCGCCATCATCTACATGGCGGCCATTTCGGGCATTGACACGGAGCAGTACGAGGCCGCCGAGATTGACGGCTCGACGCGCCTGCAGCGCATGTGGTATATCACGCTGCCGGGCATCAAGCCGACCATTGTCGTCCTGTTCATCCTGGCGATGGGCTACCTGATGTCGGGCGGGTTTGATCAAGTCTTCAACCTGAGCAATCCGGCCACCATCCGTGTCGCTGAGACCCTGGACATGTACATCTACCGGATTACATTCCGCGGCTCCGTGGACTTTTCCTTTTCTGCCGCAGTGGCTTTGTTCCGGTCCGTGATCAACATGGTGCTGTTGTTCACCGCGGACCGCATCACAAAACGCTTTGGCGGATCAGGTTTGCTGGCATAGCCCGGAGGAGAAGCAGAACATGAATGCAAAAGTCAAGAAAGCCGAAACCGGTTTTCGGGAACGCTTTGAAATGCTGGATGGCGTCATCCTCGCCTTTTTGCTGGTGCTGGCCGCCATCATTGTCATCCCCTTTGTGAATGTCATCGCGACATCCTTTGCTTCGCAGAAGGAGGCATCGGAGTCCGCGCTGCTGCTGGTTCCCCGTCAGCCGACGATTGACAACTACTATCGCTTGTTTCAGGACCCGCGCATCCTTATCGGCTACAAGACGACCGCGCTGATTCTCCTGCTGGGGGTTCCCATCAACCTGATCTTGACCACCAGCCTGGCCTACGGCTTGACCCGCATCAACTTCCCCGGCGCGAAATTCCTGTTTTTCGCCGTTCTGCTCACCATGCTGTTCAACGGCGGCATCGTGCCCATGTACCTGCTGATGATGCAGCTGGGCCTCACCAAAAGCATCTGGTCCGTCATCCTGGCGTACGGTGTCAACACCTTCTACTTCATCGTGATGCGCACCTACATGACTACGCTGCCGGAGTCCCTGATTGAATCGGCCAAAATTGACGGCGCCAGCGAGCTGCAGGTCCTGTTCAGAATCATCCTGCCGCTGTCCAAGCCCATTATCGCGACCATCCTGCTCTTCTACGCGGTTGACAGATGGAATGAGTGGTTCAACGCGATGGTCTTCCTGCGCAGGAACGACTTGATTCCCTTGCAGCTCGTGCTGCGCACCATCGTGATGGATTCAACCATTGTCAATTCGCTCTCCATCTCCGGGCCCCGCGTCCCCAGGTTTACCGAGGGCATCCAAACAGCCGCGATCATTGTGACCATGCTTCCCATCATGCTTGTGTTCCCCTTCCTGCAAAAGTATTTCCTGAAAGGCATCATGATTGGCGCCATCAAGGCGTAAGGATGATGAAGGATTGGGGGACACCTGATGAAAGCGATCATTGACGCCGCCCAGAAGGGCCCGAGGATCAACCGGCACGTCTACGGCCATTTTTCCGAGCACCTGGGCAGGTGCGTCTATCACGGCGGGTACTGGGCCGGGGAGGATTCGCCCCTTCCCAACATCCGCGGCATCCGGACAGACATCGTTGAAGCGATGAAGGCCATCCAGGTACCCAGCATCCGCTGGCCCGGCGGGTGTTTTGCGGATGACTACCACTGGATGGACGGCATCGGCCCCAGGGAAAGCCGTGCGCCCATCGTCAACGTCCACTGGGGCGGCGTGCTGGAGAACAACCACTTCGGTACCCATGAATTCATGGACCTGTGCGAACAGGTCGGCTGCGAGCCCTACATCTGCGGGAACGTCGGCAGCGGCACGGTCCGCGAAATGCGGGACTGGATTGAGTACCTGAGCGATGGCGGCCAGTCCCCGATGGCGCGGCTGCGCCGGCAAAACGGGAAGGACAAAGCCTGGGACATCCGCATGTTCGGCGTGGGGAACGAGAACTGGGGCTGCGGCGGCTTCATGACCGCGGCCCAATACGCCCAGGAATTCAGGAAGTACGCCACCTATGTCCGCAACTATCCGGACATGGGCAAGGCGAACTGGTGGCAGACGCCCGGCATCATGAAAATCGCCGGCGGCACCAACACCGAGAACACCGAATGGACCGAAACCCTGATGAGCTCGGTGCCCTTGCGGCTGTTGGGCGGCCTGTCCGTGCACTGCTACGTCAAGCCCGGCGCGGAGTCCGACGGCGTCCGCTTCTCAGACGACAGCTGGTACCAGACCGCTGTCAACACCTACGCGAAAGAAGCGCAGTTCAAACGCAACATCGACATCATGGACCGCTATGACCCTGATCAAACGGTGGCCATGGCGGTGGATGAATGGGGTCTCTGGGTCGACAACGAACCTGGAACAGCGCCGGGCTATCTGTACCAGCAAAACACCATGCGCTCCGCGCTGTGTGCGGCGCTGATGCTGCACACTTTCCATCGATACGCCGACAGGATCCGCGTCGCCAACCTCGCGCAGACCATCAATGTCCTGCAGGCCATCCTCTTGACGGAGGGCAGCAGGATCGTCCGGACGCCAACGTACCACGTTTTTGACCTCTTCAAGGGGCATCAGGATGGGGACAGTTTGCCTGTCCAGTGGGAAAAGGCGCCGGATACCATCGAGAAAGGCCTGCCGCAGGTGGACCTTTCATCGTCCATCAGCGGGGAGATGCTGACAATCTCCTTTGTCAACCTCTCCGCTTGGCAGGAGGCCAATCTGCGCGTTGAGCTAAGGGGGGCGTCCCCGCGCGGTGTGAGCGGACGGTTCATTAGCGGCGAACCCACCGCGCACAACACCTTTGACAGGCCGGACCGGGTCGCCGCGGCTGCGCTGCGGGCGATCTCCCTCCAGGACAGCCTGCTTTGCGCCTGCCTTCCGCCTTGCGCGATCGGGGCGTTTGAGATCAGACTGGGCTAGGGCGGGGCCGCGCGGGCGGCAGGGAAATCCGCTAAAGGCGCCTGGCGACGGATTGCGGGCTTTGGTTTCTGGAACATTGTGAAAAATATCATAAACGAGGAGAACACCGATGAAGATCCAGTCAGGGGACTATGCGCTGCAGTTCAGGGACGGCGGCGTTGAAGTGTACCGCGGCAGCGCGCTGCTGTACCAAAACCGGCGCCCGATGTACGCCTTCATCAAGACCGTCCTGTCCATCACGGAGTTTTATGACGCCCCCTACGAGGTGGTGGAGGTTGATGGCCGGCAGGTGGTCGCGCGGGGGGTGTTGCGCTCGCCCACGGGATCCCAACTGGCGTTCAGGGACAGCTATGAGGCGGCCGGGACCGGATTCAAAATCAGCCGGACGGTCACGGTGCTGAAGAACGCGGACGACTACGGCTTTGCCACCAAGGTCTCCTTCGTGCTTTTGGCCTCCGACGAGGTGCGTGACTATGATGTTTTCGCGCCGGCCAACTGGTACAGGCAAAACGAGTACGCCAAGCCCCATGTGATGGGATATGACAAAGACTGCGAATACTTCTGGCGCAGGGAGGTCAACTATACCTTGCCGATGTTTGCCGCGCAGCACCGCGGGACAGGCGAGATGGCCATGCTGTCCCGCTGGGCAGCGGACATCACGATGCGCGACCATGATTTTGTCCAGTCGGAGCATATCGTGGACAGGAAGTTCACCATCGGCGCGATTGGCCTCAGCAAGCCGGAAAGCCGGACACTGAATTACCTCTATTACGGCTACCCCCTGCGCAAGGAGATCCCCACAACGCGCGCCGGCCTGTCCATCGACTACGTCTATCCCGGTGTGGACGGCCAGATGCCGCGGGTGGACAGGGGTTACAACATTGACTACATGATGAACACCAAAACCATGACCCGGATTTTCCATCCGATGGAAGAAGGCTTTACCCATGGCTACGCGGTCGGGGTCAATTTCGGCCGCTTTGACGGCTTCTACCCCATGATGCGGGACGCGTGGCGGACGGTGTACGCCCGGCTGAAGGACGCCGTCTACCCCGTCGACCAGGAGCTGCAGTACCGCAACTGTATGGAATCCCTCACAAAACTCACGCGGCAGTACGGCGATTCCTGGGGCTTGCCGTTTTCCTGCCAACTGCCGCAGATGGACGTGTCCAGTGTGTCGTTCCAGTTTGGTTTCGTGGGCCAGCAGCCGGGCATCGGCTATCAGCTGATCCGCTACGGGGACAAGGAGAACCGGCCGGAGTCCTTCCAAAAAGGCTTGAACATCATCGAGTTTTGGGTCAGGACCGCTATGACGGAATTTGGGGCCCCCCAGGTTTGCTACAACCCCACCATCCCCGGGTTTGAGCCGATGCCGTTTTGGACCCGATTGATCGCCGACGGGCTTGAAAACATCCTGGACGCCTATGTCTACATGAAGAAGAAGGGAAAGGACTACCCCTCCTGGCTGGACTTCTGCCGCAAGGCCGCCGACTGGTTTGTGCGCGTGCAAAACGGCGACGGCAGCTGGTACCGGGCTTACAACACGTCGGACGGGTCCTTGCGCATGGACTCCAAAGCCAATACCATCAGCGCGGTGCGCTTCCTGATCCAGATGCACCTGGTGACCGGCGGCGGGGGCTATCGGGAGGCCGCGCTCAAGGCGGGCGAATGGGCGTACCAAAATACCTATCGCCTGATGGAATACCGGGGCTCCACCTGTGACAACTCCGACATCATGGATAACGAGTCCGGGATTTACGCGATGTTTGGCTTCCTCTCCCTCTACGACCTGACCGGGGAGCAGAAGTGGCTGGAGGCCTTGATCGGCGCCGCTGACTATACGGAGACATGGACCTATTGCTGGTCTTTCCCCGTGCGCGTCCCCTGGCCCAACCACCCCTTCACCCGCAACGCGATCAGCGGGCAAAGCCCGGTCACGCTTGGCGGCGGGGGCGGCGACATGTACATGGCCGCCTGCGCGTACATCTACTACAGGCTCTATGTCATCACCGAGGATGAGCATTACAGGGATTATGCTGAGTTTATCCACAACAACACCCGCCAGGCCAACGACGTGGACGGATCCTTTGGCTACGCGCTTCCCGGTCTGTCCCATGAAGGCGGCCGCTTCGCGGACCAGACCTTCTTAAGCCACTACCACTGGCTGCCCTGGGTGACCTATGTGGAGGTTGATCCCACATCCAGGCTCTATGACACCTTTGGCGCCTATGACATCGCAGGGGCGGAGCGGCTCAGCCCGCAGGAGCGTAGGATCAGGAACAGAATCTATGATTCCTACCTGTAGCGCGCGGGCTTGCGGATAGGTCAATGTCAAAGCGGCATCCGCGCTACCCGGGGCAAAGCGCGCCTGCCTCAAGAGGCTGAGGGGGGCACGTGGGCAGGCTGAACGTTGATCAGGAACTGCTGCCGCTCCGGCGTATTCGGCCGGTGCTTTGGCGACCCTTGCTTCCGCTCATGAACGCCGTGCTGATGCTGCTGCCGCGTCCTTTTCGCGGGGAAGTGAAGGCCGGCAAGCGCCTCATCGCCTCCGGGCAGGGGGATGAGGTTTCCTTGACGGTGATCAAGCCCCCCGGGCTTCGCGCCCCGGCGCCCTGTCTGGTCTTTTACCACGGCGGGGCTTTTGTGCTGGAAGCCGCGCCCCATCACTACAGCCTGGCAGCGCGGCTTGCCCAGGAGGCGTCCTGCATTGTGATCCTGCCGCGTTACCGGCTTGCTCCGCGGCATCCCTATCCCGTGCCTTTGGAAGACTGTTTCACCGCCTACGAGTGGGTCCGGGCGCACGCCGCTGTGCTGGGCATTGACCCTTGCCGGATCGCCGTGGGCGGAGACAGCGCCGGGGGCAACCTAGCGGCCGCGGTCTGCCTTTTGGCGCGCGACCGGAAAACACCCCCGCCCTGCTTCCAATTGCTCCTTTATCCGGTGACCGACCGCAGGATGGAAAGCGCGTCCATGCGCGCCTTTCGGGACACAGCGATGTGGAATGCCGGCCTGAACAGAGAAATGTGGAAGCGCTACCTTCCCGGCTGCGCCTCCTGGCCCATTTACTACGCGTCACCGATGGAAGCGCGCTCGCTGGCGGATCTTCCGGACGCCTATCTTGAGACAGCTGAGCTGGACCCCTTGCGGGATGAGGGGGTCGCCTACGCGGAGGCCTTGAGGAACGCCGGGGCTGAGGTACAGCTGGTCCGGGTGCGGCGCGCCTTCCACGGATTTGACCTGATGAAAAACAGCGGGATAGAGTACACTGAAGTTCGCAACTTTGCCCAGGGTGAGGAGGAATGGGCAAGCCACCGGGACTCCGCTACAATGGATGTTGCATAGACATTCACAAGGAGGAGAACCCCAATGGCTTAAAGCAAGAATACCACGAATTTCGAAGGTTTACTATTCCAGTTCATGGACAGCCCTGATCCGATGCTCAGCATGCTGGAGCGGCTCAATAAGGAGATCCGGAGGCGAACCAGGGTGGTCGGCATCTT
>JAAYLK010000006.1 GCA_012521895.1 Clostridiales bacterium | reverse complement strand
GACTGCTTGAGGATGTCGCCAACGATGAGGTCGCCGGGGGTGTACACGAAAACCACGCCCACCAGCATCAGCAGGATGCTGGAGAACCACAGGTAGACGGCCTTGGACTTGTTGCCCAGGTACTTGGTGACGATGCGGGGCATCTGGGCGCCGCCGTTGCGGGTGGCGATCATGCCGTTGAAGTAGTCATGCATGGCGCCGGCCAGCACGCAGCCAAGGGGGATGGTGATCAGGGCGATGGGCCCAAACAGAATGCCCTGGATGGGGCCCAGCACCGGGCCGGTGCCCGCGATGTTGAGCAGGTTGATCAGGGTGTTCTTCCAGGCCGGCATCGGCACATAGTCCACGTTGTCGCGCTTCGCGTACGCGGGGGTGGGCCGGTCATCCGGGCCAAATTGCTTCTCGACGAACTTGCCGTATAAAAAGCCGCCGACTACCAGGATGGCCAAACCAACAATCAGTAAGGTCATATGCTTTCCCTCCTAATAATTCATGGGTTTACGACATCAAGCGTTTTGGGACCCGTATGTTTGCGACATCACCTCGATTGCATTTTTTCCGTATATCTCCTGAGGATGGTGAAGTTTAATACAAAGTTCATACGTTTGAAAAGGGGTTTTCTTGGGTATTTTATATTTTTGAACAATTTTGTTTTTTTGTTGTTGGTTTCAAGACAGGGTGAGGTGCAAAATATGAAAATCCTGGTCACGGCCTTTGAGCCCTTTGGCGGGCAGGCCCTCAACCCGGCCCAGCAAGCGCTGGCGGCCCTGCCGGACAATTTCAATCAGGCGCGGCTTGAGAAGCTGCTGCTGCCCACCGCCTTTCACGCGTCGGCAGAGGAGGCCATCGATGCAATCCGGCGTATCAGGCCGGATGCCGTGCTGCTGCTGGGCCAGGCCGGCGGGCGGGTAGGCATCACGGTGGAGCGCGTGGCCATCAACATCGACGACGCCGACATCCCGGACAACCGCGGCGCTAAGCCCACGGACCAGCCCATCATCAAGGGCGGCCCCGCCGCCTATTTTTCCACCCTGCCCATCAAAAAAATGGTACAAAGCATCAACGAAAGCGGCGTGCCGGCCTTCATCAGCAATACCGCCGGCACCTATGTGTGCAACCACCTGCTGTACCAGGTGCTGCACCTGCTGCGCCAGGAGCAGCCCGCCTGCCGCGCGGGCTTCGTCCACCTGCCCTGGCTTCCGGAACAGGTGAAGGAGGGCAAGGCAGAGGTTTTCACCCTGCCGCTTGACAAACAGGTGAAGGGCATCCAGGCCGCCCTGCATGCCATCATCCAGGCTTGACTTGAGGGTTCCTTTTATGCGGCGTCCGCCTGCGGGCGCTGTTTGTTTTTGAGGATGCTGTAAACGGTGACGCTGATGAGCACCACAACAGCGCCCAGCAGGGAGTACAGCCCGGGGTCCTCCCCCAGAAAGAGAAAGACCCAGATGGGGTTCATCACCGGCTCCACATTGGCCAGGATGCCCGCGGTAACCGGGTGCACCTTTTGGCGCATCCCGGCGGAGAAAAACAGGTAGCCCAGCGTCAAGCACAGGCCCATCAGCAGCACGGCGACCACCGCCTGGATATTCAATGTGAACTGGCGGTCAAAGGGGATATACAGCAAAAACAGGCTGGACGCCAGGCTGCCCAGGTAGGTGTAGTCCAGCGGTCGGCGTCCTTCATGCGCGCGGCGAAGAACACCAGGGCGAAGGTGAAAGCGCTGCACAGCGCCATTAAGTCCCCCAGCAGCCCCCCCTGCCCCAGGCCGCCCATGAAGCACAGCACCACGCCCAGCAGCACCAGCACGCAGGCCGCGGCGTCCAGATTGGAGGGCTTCTGCCCACGCAGCACCCAGTAGCCCAGGATGACCACCACCGGCATGGCGTACTGCAGCACGATGGCGTTGGCGGCGCTGGTCAGCTTGTTGGCCAGGATGAACAGCACCGAGGTGACGGCCACCGCGAAGGCGCCCAGCAGGTTGCCCCGGGTGAAGGAGGGGATGAAGCTGCGCCGCACGACGCCAAAGACCAGGGCGGCAAAGATGGCGCGCGAACCGATGATGGAAAAGGGCGACCAGGGCGCCCACTTGCTGAGCACCCCGGCAAAGCTCCAGGCCAGGCCGGCCAGGATGATGTACACAGCGCCGGATGGTTTCACAAAACGCTTCATAATGCCGCTCCTTGCGCTGTTCATTGGGTAAACAGCCTGCATCATACAATGAAAAAAGCCCGCCGGACAAGATGCCGGGGGGCTGCGGGGTGTCTATTTTTGGTTTTGCGCCTTTTGTTCCCGTTTATTTCCCGAACCTGTTGGCATAGGGCCCGGTCACACCCGGCTCAACCACAAACAGCGCGCCGGACAGCGGATAGGCCATTTGCAGCTCCTCATCCCAGCCGCGGCAGGTGGTGATGGCCAGTTGGTCCATCCTGTCGCCAAAGAAGCAGCAGCTGGTCACAAAGGGCGCGGGCACCTCAATCTTGCCGATTTTCTTTCCAGTTTTCGGGTCCCAGCGGCTCACCTGGTGGCCGCCCCAGTGGGCGACCCAAAGCATGCCCTCATCATCCACGCACAGGCCGTCAAAATCACCTTCTTCCCGGGTGTAGTCAATCAAGGGGACGCGGTTGGAAATGCCGCCGGTTTCCAGGTCGTAATCAAACTGCCACAGGTGGCCTGTGGGTGTGTCGGCATAGTACAGGCGCGTGCTGTCGGGGCTGAAGCCGATGCCGTTTGAGATGGTGACGCCCGAAAGCAGCGCGCGCAAGGGCTTTCCCTTCTCCAGGATATACAGGTGGGCCTTGCCCTCCTGCCCCATGGTGCCCACCAGCAACCGGCCCATCGCGTCGCACTTGCCGTCGTTGAAGCGGGAGTCGGGCAGGTCATTTTCCACGCCGTCCACCAGCACGGTGTTCATGTCCTCACCCAGCATCACGATGGACTTTTTCAAGGCCAGGACCTCCCGGCCTCCAGGGGTCAGGCAGGCCATGCCCACGCTCTCCCCCAGATCCCGGGAGACGGATTTCCGTGTTGAGAACGCATGCCGCCACAGCCTGCCCTCGGTGATGTCCACCCACAGGAGGGCCCTGGTCTTTTCATCCCACACCGGGCCTTCGCCCAGCGTCATGGTCAGGTCAAACAAACGCTCCGCCTTCATGCTGTGCCTCCTTCAAAGTCCGGGGCTTTGACCCCCTTGGCCATGGTTGAAATGATGTCCGTATCCGCCGGGCAAAAGTTATAAGCCATCAGGTTTTCGGGCTTCTCCCAGGCAAAGGCGGCGTGCTCCAGCCGCTGCAGGCTGCCGCCTAAAACCCGGGCGTGGTAGAGGCTCAAGCGCACATGGATGTCCGGGTACTCATGGCTGACCTGCGTATACAGCGCCCCCACCTGCAGCCTGACGCCCAATTCCTCCTCACACTCCCGGATCAAGGCCTGCTGGTGGCTCTCCCCCATTTCCACCTTGCCGCCGGGAAATTCCCACAGCAGGGCGCGGGCTTTGTGCGAAGGGCGCTGGCAGATCAGCACCTTGCCTTCCCGCCAGATGAGGGCGGCGACCACCTGGGTCAAAGCCGGTTTTTGTTTCATCTTGTCAGTCTTTCCAATGAATCCGGGTGGGCTTGGTTTTTAAGATACGCAATCAAGCCTTCCTGGTCCAGTTCAGCGTTCTTGAACACCACCGCCACCTGATGGGATTGGCTGCCCAGCAACAAGTAATGCTCAGTTTCAAAAAAGCGCTTGATGCTTTCATACGGAATCATCGCAGTGCCGCCGGAATGATGGTTGTGGATTTTAATGCCATTTTCCAAGAAAGCGGTGGTGGTTTCAGTCTCCGGAACACCATTTGATTCCCGCATGCGCGCCAGGCTGGTTTTCCGTTGACGATACACATTCGCCGCGTTTTGCAGCACATTCACCACCACCACGGCGCCTGCCAGCACATAGTAAGTCGGTTCCTGCCACAGATAGCCCAAAACAACTACCACGGCCGCGAGGAGCAATACAAACACGGCAACGATTTTATTGCCGTCCCCAAACATCTGCCACCAGGTTTCCTTCAACAAGGCTTCGTCCAGTTTTCCGGTGGTTTCAAACACGCCAAAACCTCCTTAGCGCTTGGCCAACGCTTCTATCAGGGCAAACACCGCCCCGCTGCCATCAGCGTCCGGTTCCTTCTCCATGGCCTGCCGCATCGCCGGCGCTTTTTCCATCATTTCAAACAGCCTGGCCGTCAAGGTTTCCGCCGTCATCGCCGCCTGGGGCAGCACCAGCGCCAAGCCGCGTTTTTGATAATCTTCAGCGTTTAGTATCTGGTCGCCCCGGCTGGCGCCTTTGGGGTAGGGCACCAGCAGCATGGGCTTCTTCAGCGCCAGGAACTCGCCAATGGCGGTGGCGCCCGCGCGGGACAGCACCAGGTCACTGGCGGCCAGCACGTCATTCAGCCCCTGGTCCACAAACTCCGCCTGGAAGTAGCCGGGCGTGCCCACAAGCGCCTCGTCCAGCTTGCCCTTGCCGCACAGGTGCAGCACATCCATTCCGGGCAGCAGGCTGGGCAGGGCGGCGCGCAGCGCCTCGTTCACCGCCTGGGCCCCCTGGCTGCCGCCCATCATCAGCAGGACGGGCTTGCTGCCGTCAAAACCGGCGAATTGCAGTCCTTTTTCCTTTGAGCCCAAAAACAGCTCCGGGCGCATGGGCGTGCCGGTGTGGATGCCTTTTTTGCCAAGCGCGCGGGCGCACTCGGGGAAGGTGGCGGCCACTTTTTTGGCGAAGACCGCGCTGATGCGGTTGGCCAGGCCCGGGGTGAGGTCGCTCTCATGCGCCAGCACCGGGATGCGGCGCAGCCAGGCGGCGGCCACCACGGGCACGGCCACGAAGCCGCCCTTGGAAAACAGGATGTCCGGCTTAATTTTGCCCAAAACGCGGAAGGATTGAAAAAAGCCCGCCACCACCCGGAAGGGGTCGGACAGGTTGCGCAGGGAGAAATAGCGGCGCAGCTTGCCGGAGGAAATCACGTGGTAGGTGACGCCCGCCCGGCTTGCCATCATGCCCCGCTCAATGCCCTCCGCGGTGCCGATGTAGTGGCAGTCCCAGCCGTCCTGCTGCAGCCTGGGCAGCAGCGCCAGGTGGGGGGTGACATGGCCGGCGGTGCCTCCGCCGGTGAGCGCGATGGTTTTCATGTTGCAGTGGGTTTCCTTAGCTTTTTGTGGGTTTTGTCAGCATTTTTGCCGCCAGCTTTTTGACACGGCCGGCCTTGTCGCGGTGTTCCTGGCGCTTGTGGGCGCCAGCCTGCCACAGCTGGCTGATGGCCACCACCAGGAAGACCGTGGCCAGCATGAGGGTGCACAGGGCGTTGACGTGCGGGGGCACGCCCACCTTGACGGAGGAATAAATTTTCAGCGGCAGGGTGTTGGTCTGCGGGCCGTTGACGAAGAAGGAGATGACAAAGTCGTCCATGGACATGGCGAAGGCCAGCAGGCAGCCGGAGATGATGGCCGGCAGCGCCAGGGGCAGGGTCACTGAGGTGAGCACCTTCAGCGGCGTGGCGCCCAGGTCACGCGCGGCTTCCTCCAGCCCCGGGTCAAGCGAGGCCAGCCTGCCGCGCACCGTGATAAAGATATAGGGCACGCAGAACACCACGTGCGACAACACCAGGGTCATCATGCCAAAGGGCACGCCCAGCAGCACAAACAGCGCCATCAGCGCGATGCCCAGAATGATTTCCGGAATCATGATCGGCAGCACGGCCACCTGCTCGCCCAGGGTCAGGCCGACATTGCCCGCCCTGCCCAGCAGGCTCTTGCGCACAGGCTTGCGCACCAGTCCGATGGCACCCAAAGTTCCTAATATGGCGGAAACCAGCACGCTCCAAAAAGCCACCAGCAGCGAGGTGCGCAGAGGCGCGCCATAGCCGGTGACCGGGTCAAGCAGCTGTTTGTACCACTGCAGGCTGAAGCCCTCAAACTGGAAGTTGGCCGTCCTGCCGGGGTTGCTGTTGAAGGAGAACAGCACCACCACCAGGATCGGCAAATACAACAGCACCAGCACCAGCGCCATGTAGACAGTGGCCCAGGGTGAATTCTTCTTGGTCACGGCGCTCCTTTCTGCAGCAACATGAATAATGTACATACAGTAGCTTTCGCTACAACTCCACTCAATAAACCTTCCGAAAGAATTTGCTAAAATTCTTTTGGTTCTTTTCTTTTAAGAAAAGAACGGTCTTCTTCCCAACCTCAATTCGCCATTGTCCTCTTGTCTACCTCATACGAGTATATTGTTCAACTCACCTAAAAAGTACTCTTTATCATTTTGTTCTTGAATGCCTTCCGCCGCTTCCCTGCCCAGTTCCACATGCTTCTTCGCCTCTTCCGCATTCCCAGCCAAGGCCTGCGCGCGCGCAACGGCCTCATAACCAAAAGCGAGGTCAAAGCCGCCGATCTTGGCATTCTCACAAATCTCCAAGGACCACCTGGCATGGAACAAGGCGCTTTCAGGCATCCGGGCTACGCAGTAGGCGCGGGAGACCTGCCACTCCCCGCGGGCCATGTTGACGGCTTCGCCGACAAAGCTCCAGTGGTGGACGGAGGCGTGCGCCAGGTGAATCATCTTGATGGTTTCGTACTCCGTGCGGTCCTGCTTGTCCATGAGGTCCCAGACCTGGTTAAAGGTTTCCGCGGCCAGTTTCCGGTGCAACTGCAGTTCGTTTTCGCTCATAAGTCCCTCATAACATCCTTAGAATTAGTAACTTTCGCAACAACAAGACGCTATCAACCTTCAAAAGAATTTACTAAAATTCTTTTGGTTCTTTTCTTTTAAAAAAAGAACCGTCTCCTTCGTCCTTTTACTTACCTCAATTCGCCATTGTCAGTTGCTTCACGCGAAGATATCGACATTGCTGAACTGAGGTATCGTGACCTTTCCATCAAAACACCATACTCTCAGCCCGTCCACCCATTCTCCTATACACCAGTATCACAATCCCCGTCAGCGCCAACAAGACGACCGACAGTGCCGCGGCAAAGGGCAGGTCCCGGCTCTTCAAGAGTTCGTTGTGCACCATGTTCCCCCAGAGCATGGTGTTGGAGCCACCCAGCAAATCCGACAGAAAGAACAAACCGATGCTGGGGATGAAGGTGAGGACGAGCCCGGCCAGAACGCCGGGGAGGGTCATGGGCACGGTGACGGTGAGGAAGGCGCGGGCGGGGGAGGCTCCAAGGTCGCGGGAGGCCTCGACCATGGCCCAGTCCATGCGCTCAACGGCGGAGTAGACGGGCAGGACCATGAAGGGCAGCATGGCGTAAATCATGCCGACCTGAACGGCGAAATCGGTGTAGAGGAGGCGGAGGGGCCGGGCGATGAGGCCAAGGCCCAGAAGGGCCTGGTTGATGGGCCCGGTGGCGGAGAAGAGGATTTTCCAGCCATAGATGCGGATGAGCGCGTTGGTCCAGAAGGGGACGATGAGGAGGAGCATGAGCCAGGTGCGCGCCTTGGGGGAGGCCTTGGCCATGAAATAGGCGAAGGGATAGCCGATGAGGAGGCAAAAGAGGGCGGTGAAAAAGGCGAGGCGGAGGGACTGCAGGAGGGAGCGCAGGTAGAGGGTTGAGAAAATGCGTGCGTAGTTGTGAGCGCCAAAGGGCGCGCCGGCGTTAAAGTCAGCGCCGCGCGTCATGAGCGACAGCCCGATGATGTACATCAAGGATAACCCAACGAACAAGACACCGTAGAGCATCATGGGCAGGGCCAGGGGCTCGCGGGAGCGCTGGTACTTGCCGACCACGCCGCGGGACTTCATGAGGATACCCGGTCATCGCGGACGATGACGCCGGAAAGCTGGTTCCACCAGGCGTAGACGGTGCTGCCAAGCTCGGGTTCGGCCTCGGACTCGGTGGTGGCGCGCACGCGCAGGACCTGGCCGTCCATGAGGCGGATGAGGGAGACGCGCTCGCCGCCGGCGTAGTGGCTTTCAATGAGCTCCCCGGTGACGCGGCAGGGGGTGTTGACGGGGAGGGCGGAGAGGTGGATGCGCTCGGCGCGCAGGGAGAGGAGGATGTTTTCACCGGGGGTGAGCCAGTCCTCGCAGTAGCAGGGCAGGGTGAAGCCGGCGATGTTGAGGAGGACTTCTTTCTCCTTGATGGCCTCAACGCGCGCGGTGACCAGGTTGGTTTCGCCAATGAAGGAGGCGGCAAAGGCGGTGTGGGGCTGCTCGTAGAGGCCCTTGGGGGTGTCCAGCTGGACGAAGCGCCCGGAACGCATGAGGGCGATGCGGTCGGACATGGGGAGGGCTTCTACCTGGTCGTGGGTGATGTAGATGAAGGTGATGCACAGTAGCTGCTGCATGGACTTAAGCTCCTGCTGCATCTGGCGGCGCAGCTGCAGGTCCAGGGCGCCCAGGGGCTCATCCAGGAGGAGGAGCTTGGGCGAGAGGATGAGGGAGCGCGCGATGGCGACGCGCTGCCGCTGGCCGCCGGAGAGCTGGGAAGGCATGCGCTTTTCGTAGCCCTCCAGCTGCACCAGGTCCAGCATTTCGTTGACGCGGCGCTTGATGTCGCTCTTGTCCATCCCGCGAAGGGCCAGGCCATAGGCGATGTTCTTATAGACATTCATGTGCGGGAAAAGGGCATAGTTCTGAAAAACCGTGTTCACCTCGCGCTTTTCGGGCGCCAGATGGGTGATGTCCTGGCCGTCCAGATGGACACTGCCCTCTGTGGGCATCTCCAGGCCCGCGATGATGCGCAGCGTGGTGGTTTTGCCGCAGCCGGAAGGGCCCAACAGGGTGATGAATTCGCCCTCAAAGACATCCAGGTCCAGCCCGTCCAGAGCCTCCTGGGTGTCAAAGGTTTTGCGCAGGCCCCGCAGGGACAGCAGCACCTTGTGTTCAGGCATCCAGCGACTCCTCCATGAGGAAAATCTGGCCCAGCAGGCGCTCTAAGTGGCGCTGCTCCTGGCGGGCGATGAGCAGAAAGGTCTCCTTCGTTTCGCCCGTGGCTTTTTCAGCAAACTGACGGTAGCGCGCGGCGGCGCGCTCCTCCTCATCCGCGGCGTATCGAAGCAGGGAAAGGGGCGAATCAAAGGCCCCCTCGCGCACAGCGCCGGTGTGCCCGCCGGTGAAGAGGGCCTCCCCGGCCAGGGCGTCCAGCAGCAAGCCATCCTCGCTGCCCACAGGGCCCTCGTGCTCCTGCAGGCGCTGGAAGCCGCGCAGGTGGGCTTGTTCTTCTTTTAGCAAGTCTTGCAAAACATCCTTCATGCGCCCCTGGGCAAAGACCATGAGGGCGCGTTCATACAGCGCGACGGCGCGCTGCTCCATCCGCGCGGCGACGTACACCGCCTGGGCAGAGGAGAGGTTTTGGATATCAGACATGTTTCCTCCTGCAGAAAAGATTGTGTTCAGGCTTTTACGCGCGTGCCCGGGGGCAAATCGGGCTTCTTGTCAAAGCCCAGGGTGTGAGAGACCACGTACAGCGGCCGGCCCTTTGCTTCGTCATACACCCTTGCCAGATACGCGCCCAGGATGCCCAGGGCCACCAGCAGGCTTCCGGTTGAGAGGGTGATGAGGAAGGGCAGCACCAGGTGCGCAGCGGAGCCGGTGGCGATGAGGGCGATGATGAGCCACAGCAGCAAAAGCGCTGAGACAAACAGCCAGCCCAGGCCGGCCCAGAGGGCAAAGAGGAGGGGTTTTTCGGAAAAGCTCATCACGCCGTGGGAGGCCAGGCGCAGCATTTTTTTGAGCGGGTAATGGGTGACCCCGGCAAAGCGCTTGTCGCGGTCATACAGCAGGGCCTCCTGCTTAAAGCCCGCCCAGGCAAACATCCCGCGCAGGTAGCGGGCATGCTCAGGCATGTTTTTGACGACATCAATCACCTGGCGGTCCGCCAGGCGAAAGTCGCCGGTGTCCCGGGGGAAGATGTCCCCGGCGAGCTTGCGCAAGAGGCGGTAGTACCACTTGGCGGTGAGCAGTTTAAAGGCGCTCTCGCCCTCGCGCTTGCGGCGCTGGCCGTAGACCACTTTGACGCCGGCCTTCCACCGCGCCGCCATCTGGGGGATGACCTCCGGCGGGTCCTGCAAGTCGGCGTCAATGATGATGACGGCATCGCCCGCGGCGTAATCCATGCCGGCGGAGACGGCGATCTGGTGGCCGCCGTTGCGGGCAAAGTGGATGACGCGCACATGCTTGTCCTTTTCGGCAAGCTCACCCAGCATCTGCGGGGTCTTGTCACGGCTGCCGTCGTTGACGTAGAGGATTTCATAAGGCTCCCCCATGCCCTCCATGACGGCGGTCAATCGGCGGTGGGTTTCCGCGATGCAGTCCTCTTCGTTGTAGCAGGGGACAACCACTGAATAGGCAGGATTCATCATCATCTCACCTTTCTGGGTCCAGGCCCGAGGGCTTATACTGATATAAATCGTTCATGCATCCAAAGCGCTGAGATTTTGGCTTTATACGAGGAAGGAAGCCGAGGGGGCAGAGGCGAGCACCCGCCAAAGCGGGATTCAGCGAGCCGTCAGCCCAATGAGCAAGAGTGTTTTCCGACTGAGCTTCTGCGAGGGAGACAAAACACTCATTGCGAATTGAGGGAAAAGATCCAGTGCGACGATGCGTTAACGATTGGAATCAGTATTAAAGCATCTTGATGAGCATGTTCCTTTGCGCGTCCATCTCCAGCGCCAGCACCTTTTCTTTTTCCAGGGCCTTGAGCAGGTCGGAAAAGCGCTTGAAGCCCACGGTCTTCTCCTGGAAGTCCGGGTAGAGGCTTTGGATGTCGGCCTTCAAAATGCTGGGGTTGATGCGCTCAAAGCCGTCGTCTTTGTAGTGGGACAGCTGCTCACGGAAGGCGTCCACCCAGTTTTCGGGCGTCAGGCCCCTCTCGCTCTTGCCGTTGTCGGCGCTTTCCTCGCCCGCCAGGGAGACCATCACGTTGTAGTTGTCAGACCGCACCTTGATGGTGCCATACTGCGTCGCGAGACGGTTTAACATCTTATAAAACGTGTTGGCGCCGTAGTTGCGCTCGTTGAAGTCCGGGCGCAGGCGCAGGAGGATGCCCTTCAGCTCGCTGGCAAAGACCTCGTCGTTGTTGTGGTCGTCCAGGATGCTCTCAATCTGCTTGAGCAGCTCGCCCTCATCAGCCGAGGCGTTGTCCACCTTCTTGTTGGCCTTCTTGGGCGTGCGGCGAACGGAGACCGACTCCAGAAACTGGAACTCGTTGCAGGCGTTGATGAAGATGGTGGAGGCCACTTCCGAGCGCGAGATGCCCAGGACAAACTTGCCCATGGACTTGAGCTTGCCCACCAGGGGGGTGTAGTCGCTGTCGCCGGAGACGATGCAGAAGCTGTCAATGAGGGGGTTGGTGTAGGCAATCTCCATGGCGTCCAGCACCAGGAGGATGTCGGCGTTGTTCTTTTGCGCCACGCCATAGCGCAGGGAAGGCACGACGGTGAAGGTGTTGGACAGCAGCAGTTCCTTCAGCCCGCCGAATTTCTCGGTGTAGCCGTACACCTTGCCCATGAGGATGTCGCCCCTGATTTTAACTTTTTCCAGGATGTTGTTTAAAGTTTCGGCCTTGCCGCCGGAGTTCTCCAGGTCGACAAAGACCGCAAACCGCGAAGTGCTCACAATGCAATGCTCCTTTTTGGTGTTTCCCATGCGTTTTACACGCGCCGGGATGCCTGATTATACCATAGCCGGTGGTTTAATTAAAGAAATCCAAGGCGCGCGGCCTGCCCACCCACAAAGAAAGAGCGCCAGGGTGTGTGACGCTCTGTCCATTTCCGGGTCTTAATCCCCGGGCTGTGTTGGTTCGCCGGCTTCCTCAACCTCATCCTGCACCAGCTCATCGTCCACCTGGGCGTCCCCGGGCAGCATCTCCTCCGCCGTGCTGATTTCTTTGGGATGGCTGGCGATTTCCTCGGCGGTCTCCTCGCGCTGGCCGATGCGCAGCGGGTTTTCCACGCCAAAGGCGCCCGAGGGCATCATGAAGACGGTGCCGCTGCCCTCCCCGCCCAGTTCCAGCTGGTCATAAAGGTTTTTGGCGATGGCTTCGCTCAATCGCGTGTCCGTCAGCCAGAAGATGATTTCCTTTTCCTTCTGGATTTCAATGTTGAACACCTTCATGTCGTGCGCGCCCGAGCCGCGGCCGCGCAGGATGGTGGCCCCCTGGGCGCCGGCCTCGCGGGCGACCTGGATGGCGCGCTGCGCCAAACCGCGGTTCACCACCGCGACCACGCAGTCATAAAACTCAATCTTGCCCGTGGCGAGGGCCGGCTGTGTGCTCACGCGCTGCTCCTCCTCAATGTGTTGCGCCCGCTGCTTCCTGGCAAAGACCGCGCCCACCAGCATCAGCGACAGCACCGGGGCCATGGCTACCATGGCGATGACGCCAAAGCCGTCCACCAGCATGTTGGCGGTGGGCCAGATGGCGGCGGCGCCCTGGGCGAAGGCCAGGACGAAGGTGGCGGTCATGGGGCCGGAAGCCACGCCGCCCGCGTCATAGGCGATGCCCACAAAGACCGGGTCCGCGCGGAAGGACAGGAAGATGGCCAGGCCAAAGCCCGGCAGCAGGAAGTGCCACAGCTTCAGCGTCGGAATCATGATGCGCAGCATGGACAGCATCACCGCCAGCGCCACGCCGATGGACAGGGTGATCTTGATGATTTTGCCGGGGATACGCCCGCCGGTGGTCTGCTCAATCTGCTGGCCCAGGACGATGACGGCCGGCTCCACCAGCACCACAATCATGCCGATGAAAAAGCCCACCACAGGCAGCCACCAGCCGTTGTTGGAGGCGATGCTGCGCCCAATCAGCTGGCCCATGTCCAGAAAACCGGCGTAGACGCCCGTCAAAAAGAGGGTCAGCCCCACCAGGGTGTACACCAGGCCCTTGATGATGCGGGCCAGCTCGCGCCGGGGCGCCTTGAAGTGGATGAAGTTGAGGACGAAAAAGAAGATGGTCAGCGGCAGCAGGGCCACCAGGGAGCCGGTCAACTCCTTGGGCAGGTAATGCAGCAGCGGTTCCAGCACGCCCTGCTGCACCACAAACTCCGCGGCCTCGCCCTGGATGTTCCTCTGCCCCGTCAGGATGCTCATCAGCATCAGGGCGTACATGGGCCCGGCGCTCATCACGCCGACCATGCCAAAGGCGTCTTCCTCGGCGCTCTTGCCGCCTTTGATGCGCGAAAGCCCCGCCGACAGCGCCAGGATGAAGGGGGTAGTCAGGGCGCCGGTGGTGGCGCCGGAGGAGTCAAAGGAGATGGCCAGGAATTCCTCGGACACAAAGAAGCTTAAGGCGAAGATGCCAAAATAGGCCAGCCCCATAAACAGCGGAAAGGACCGGCTGCGCAGCAGGCGGAAGGTGCCAAACATGATCAGCACGCCCACGCCGATGGACACCATGTACACCATGAACTGCGCCTGGATGGCCCCGCCGGAGGCGTCCTGCACCTGGTAGCCCAGGATGAGCAGGTCGGGCTCGGCCACGGTGACCAGAAAGCCCATCAAAAAGGCCAGCAGGGCCACCACCCAGCGGGATTTTGCCGTGGCCACCTCCACCGCCATGTGGTCGCCGATGGGGTTCATGCCCAGGTCCACACCCAGCAGGAAGATGGCCAGGCCCACCAGCAGCAGGAGGGAGCCGATG
>JAAYLK010000113.1 GCA_012521895.1 Clostridiales bacterium | reverse complement strand
TAACGGTTTACCTGATGGAATACTCGGAGGACTGGTCAGTCACCAATGCATACCTGAGCGAAGATTCGCTCAACTCACTCAATGAACAGGCAGCATGACATGATTAGCGGAGTCCAAAGTTGCGAACTTGATTTGACAGTACCGTCTTCAATCTCCGGCAATACTAGGACGGGGTCGGCCTCAACAAACATGCGGAACTCGAACTCGCTGATCATTTTGCTAAAACTCTCCACCAGATGAGCTGTTGTTGGCGGATCAAACAAAAGCCGGACCCGCATATAGACATAGGATTTCAACGTCTCCATATCCTGCTCGCCGACAATAAATTGATCCCAGGTTTCAGTAGCATCTTTGATGGTAAACCCTTTCCTACCAACGCCCATCTGAACCAGAACCGCCAGAATAGAGTTGATGTGGATGATTAGGTCCGTGTCAAAGTGGTTGTAGTTATATTATTGATTACTCATTCATCATTGAGGGCATCCCCCACGCGGTACCAGTAGGTGCTGCCGGGGGTCAGCCCGGTGGCCACCGCCTTGTGCACCAGGTATTCCGGCGCGCTGGTCGAGCGGGCAAAGCTGCCTTCAAAATGTGCGGCGCCTGAAAAGTCCAGGTCGTCGGTGTCTTCAACCTCGCTGTAGGGCATCACCTGTAGGTCGCTTGCGATGGAGGCCTGGTTGGTGTACCAGGTAAAGCCCATGTTTTTGCTTGTGTCCCCGTTGAAGGTCATGGCGACGCGGCTGACGCCGTCCACTTCAACAGCGGGGTTGGGCAGCCAGCCGGTGGTCCAGTCGATGGGGTCGGGCATTTCGGTGATGGCGGTCATGCCCAGCTCAAACCAGAGGTCGGAGGAGTCGCCGCCGTCCTGGTGCACTTCCACGGCGATTTGGTTTGTGCCTTCCTTGAGCATGGGCAGCTCACCCAGGGAGATGGCAAAGGTCTCTTCCTTGGGCTTGAACTTGGCGCTGGTGTGATAATAGACTGCGCCATCGGCGATGCCCTTTCGGAAGGCTTCCGTGCCATTGATGTACACCACCGCGCCATCGTCCACATGGATGTAAAACTCAATGCCCTTGAACGCGTCCATGGCGGGGATTTCGGTGTCAGTGACAAAATAGGTGGTCATGTGCTTGTTGTTTCCATCCGCGCCATAGCCAACCACGGTGCCAATGGGCAGGCCGGGGTCAGTTTCAGACACATCATCGCCAAAGCCCAGCGGGGCCTTGCCGCTTTTCCAGGATGCGGTGTCAGGCTCCTGGCTCCAGTATTCGCCCAGGTCAATGCCTTCATCACTGTAGCGCCACACCGCGTCACGGGGCAGCACTTCCAGGCGGTCAGGCGCCGCGGAGGAGGGCATCAGGCCGGTCAGCAGCAGGCACAAGGCCAGCACCAGGGTTGTGATGGTTTTCTTCAAACGCATGGGGTTGCTCCTTTCATGTTCACCGGTCAGGTATTGTCCATGGCCAATCTATTCCTGCCGTGTAAAAATCCGGGCGCGCCGCGGTGAACTTGCCGTAAAATATTTTTGCCCTGCATAAAATTCCAGCGGGAGCCTGCTTGCCTGCCCTGCCCCGGGGTGCTACACTGCCATCCAGTACTGCAGGGGAAGGAACGCGCATGGCTGAGATCACCTGGGTTACATACCTCATCGTCTGCCCGCTCATCTTCCTGGGCGGTTTTGTGGACAGCATCGCCGGCGGCGGCGGGCTGATTACCCTGCCGGCCTACTACATCGCGGGGCTGCCGCCCTCCCTGGCCGGGGGCACCAACAAACTCTCCGCCGTATTGGGCACGGCTGTCGCCACCGGTAAGTACGCCCAGCGCGGGCTGGTGGACTGGAAACAGGGGCTGGCCTCCCTGCTGGGTTCCCTGCCCGGGGCTATGCTGGGGGCCTGGCTGCTGACCGTCTTGCCCGAACTGCCCGTGCGGATTGGCGTGCTGCTGGCCCTGCCGCTGGTGGCGGTGGTGGTGCTGAGAAACAAGGACCTCTCCACCCGCGCCTCCCTCATCCCGCAAGCCTGGGCGCTGCCCGCCTGCTTTTTGATCGGCTTGTTGATTGGCGTCTATGACGGCCTGATCGGCCCGGGCACGGGCACTTTTTTAATCATCGCCTATGTGCTGTTGCTGGGGGAGGAGGCGCTGATGGCCTCGGGCACCGCCAAGCTGGTCAACCTGGGCAGCAACCTGGGGGCGCTGGTCACCCTGATGTCCACTGGCCATGTGCTGTATGCCCTGGCGCTGCCGGCGGCGGCCTTTGGCATCCTGGGCAACCTCCTGGGCGCCAACCTGGCCATTAAAAAAGGCGCGCCCTTTGTGCGCGCGCTGCTGCTCGTGGTATTGGCCCTGCTGCTGGTCAAGCTGGCAATCGACTTGCTGCCGATGCTGGGGGTGCTTGCCCCCTGAGCCCTGCTGATGACAGCATGTTTTCAAACATGGTACACTCCAGAAAACGCGCCGGTCGGGCTTTGCCGCCGACCCGCATCCGGATGAACAAGTTGGCCGCCGGCCTCTCCGGCGGCAGCGAGAAAGGATGGCCCCCATGACAGACACCCCCATGCTGCGCGCGGCGCGGCGGTTTCAGCTGCAAGGCAAGGTAGTAAGCTGCGAGCCCTATGGCGAGGGCCACATTAACCGCACCTATTTGCTGATCACGGAGAACGACACCTGGTACATCCTCCAGCAGATCAACCACCGCGTCTTCCTGGATGTGCCCGCCCTCATGGGCAACATCGGCCGGGTCACCCGCCACCTGGCGCAGGACGACCCCGACCCCCGCCACACCCTGACCATCGTCAACACCCTGGACAATCTGGATTTTTACCGCGATGAGGAGGGGGATTACTGGCGGGTGTACGTCTTTGTGCGCCAAAGCCTCTGCCTGCAAAGCCCGCGCGGCAAGCAGGACTTCTATCAAAGCGGCTACGCCTTTGGCCGGTTCCAGAACCGCCTTACCCAATTTGACGCAGCCAGCCTGCATGAGACCATCCCCAACTTCCACAACACGCCCAGCCGCTGTGAGAAGCTGAAAACGGCGGTGGCGGAGGATGTGAAAGGCCGCTTGCGTCTGGTCAGGGACGAGGTGGACTTCGCCATGGCGCGCGTTCAGCGCGCGGGCAGGCTGCAGGCGCTGCAGCGGCAGGGCAGGCTGAAGACCCGCGTCACCCACAACGACACCAAGCTCAACAACGTCCTGCTGGATGAACAGACCGGCGAGGCGCTGTGCGTGATTGACCTGGACACCGTGATGCCCGGCCTGGCCGCCCACGACTTTGGCGATTCCATCCGCTTTGGCGCCTCCACCGCCAAGGAGGATGAGCAGGATTTGAGCCGTGTCAGCCTCTCCCTGCCCATGTACGAGGCCTATGCCCAAGGGTTTTTGAAGGCCTGCGGCAAGAGCCTGCTGATGGACGAGCTGCGCACCCTGCCTGAGGGCGCCTGGGCGATGACCTATGAATGCGGCATCCGCTTCCTGACGGACTACCTGCAGGGCGATGTCTACTTCCGCATCCACCGGGAACACCACAACCTGGACCGCTGCCGCACCCAGTTTAAGCTGGTGCGGGACATGGAAGACCGCTGGGAAGACATGGAGCGCATTCTCCTGGAACTGCTGTAAAACACTCACAAAAACAAGGCTGCCATCATTGTGACGGCAGCCTTTTGATTGTATCCTCCGGTATTACAGCACCAGCTGGGGCAGCATCTCCCGCGCCGCCCTGGCGATGAGGTCATGCCCCTTCTGGTTGGGGTGCATGCCGTCCACGCAGTAGAGGCTGCCCAGGTCGCGCTCCTCCAAGAAGAAGGCGCGCAGGTCAAACAGGCGGCTCTGGGTGAGGCGGCCCACCTTGTGTACCATCAGGGCGTACTGCTCCTGCCAGCGGTAGACATGGTGGACATCGCCCAGGTATTTGAGGATGTTCTGGGCGTTCAAGCCCCTGGACACCCAGGGCACAAAGCGCTCGGACACCAGGGGCGGCGGGGTCACCAGCACGGCGATCTTGCCCTTTGCGCGCACCGCCTGCACAAACCGGGTGAGCACCGCTTCAAAGTCCTTCAGGGAAATCCGGGCCGGGTGCACGCTCACCGGGTCCTCCTCCGCCGCCTTCCAGTCCGGAGTGCAGTCGTTGCCGCCGTACTGGATGGCCACGGCGTCACATTCCTCCGCCGGGTTTTCCTCAAAATCCTTCAGGCCTTCCGTGGCCAGCGCCCCAAAGCGGGAATGGTTGAGGATGCGCATGGCGTCCCCTTTATCCAGCAGCTTGTCAAAGCCTTCTTTCAGGTACACATAGCGGCCCCGCTCCTCATCCCAGGTCACGCCCCGGCCGATGCTGTCCCCGTACAACGCGATGGTTTTCATGTGTTCACTCCTTGCCTTCGGTTTTGGTAAGATAGGGCGCGCACAGCGCCTGGCTCCTGTCCCAGAGGGCTTTTGCCAAATCCGCGTCCCTGGCCTTTTTGGAGGGCCTGACCTGCTTGCGCTTGACGTAGTATTGGCCGCTTTGCCAGTCCTGCCCGGGGGTGGTCTTGGCCAGCCAGACCAGGGTGTCGGCTCCTTCCTCAGGGCTCAACATCCGCATGAGTTTCCGCAGCGCCGTGTGGTAAACCAGGCCCATGGGGGAGCGCTTGTCATTGGCGAAATTGGTGGCCACAAAGCCCGGGTGGTAGGCGGCGGACGCAATGCCCCTGTCGCCGTAGCGGCGGTGCAGCTCCTTGGTAAACAGGATGTTGGCCAGCTTGGCGTTGCCATAGGCCAGGTGCTGGGAATAGCGCCTGGGCTTGGCCACGTCCGAAACGTCAAAGCGGAAGCCCAGCATCTTGTGGGCGATGGAGGAAGTGGACACCACCTTGGCCCGGCTTTCCATCAAGCGCGGCAGCAGCAGGTTGGTCAGCAAAAAATGCGCCAGGTGGTCCACCTGGAAGGTGAGTTCAAAGCCGTCTTCGGTGGGCGCTTGCTTTGGGAAGATGCCGCCCGCGTTCAAGGACAGCAGGTCGACGCGCGGAAAATCATTCAGAAGCCTGTGAGCCAGCGCCGCCACCTGGCTGAGGCTGGAAAAATCGGCGATGTAATACAAGGCGCCCAGGTCCTGGGCCACCTTCCGCGTCTTGTCCGGGTTGCGGCCAATCACCGCCACCCGCCAGCCGTCCCCGGCCAACTGCCTGGCGGCTTGCTCGCCGATGCCGTCGCTGGCCCCGGTGATCAACGCTGTCTTCATGGCGCACCTCCTGATGGTGGTGGCTTATTGTAGCACAGAAGTGTCTGCGGACACTTCTGTGGTTGGATAAATACGGGAATTTCTGCCTGTTCGCCAACGCTCACGGTCGGCAGATATTCGCAGAACGTTTGGGCTAAAGCCCACCCCCTCAATTCAGCATCAATATTTTCTGCACTCGCAAGCATCGTTTGAAAATATCGTGCTTCATTGGACTTCATACCGCCTTTACCGCCCACTGGGCGCGGCGGTATTCAGCCCCCAAACCACCACACTTGGGCAGAGCTCACCGCCGCCAGTGGCGGGTGAAGGTGAGCGGCAGCCCAATGAGCAAAGGAAGGTGCCAAGCGCCGTCCATGGCGTGAAGGCAGCTGACTATTGCGAATTGAGACGCTGGTT
>JAAYLK010000023.1 GCA_012521895.1 Clostridiales bacterium | reverse complement strand
TCAGGTATACATCATCGGCTTTTCAGCCGGCGGCCATTTGTGCGCCAGCCTGGGTGTCAAGTGGGAGGACCGGGTGTTCAAAGACGCGCTGGGAGAGGATGCCCTGGCCTGGCGTCCGGACGGGATGATTCTGTGCTATCCGGTGATTTCGTTCCTGGAGCACGGGCACCAGGGCTCCCGCATCAACCTGCTGGGCGAGGACAGCACGCGGGAGCAGGCGCAGGCGCTGTCGCTTGAATTGCAGGTGAAACATAACGCCGTGCCCGCCTTTCTTTGGCACACGGCGACGGATGGCGCGGTGCCGGTGGAGAACGCGCTGATGCTGGCCGCGGCCTTGCGAAAACACAAGGTGCCTTTTGAACTGCATGTGTATGAGCGGGGCTTGCACGGCCTTTCTCTGTGCGATGAGACCACCGCGCGGGAGAAAACCCTGATTCAGCCCGACGTGGCGGGCTGGTTTGAACTGTGCCTGAACTGGCTCAAACGCCGTCAGCCCACCAAAGATTGGTATTAAGACCCGCTGGCCTCGCCTCCAAGGAAGCCCAGTTCAAACACGGGCTGTTTGACGCAAGGATGTGGAGGGCTGCATCCTGGTTTCATGCCAACACATAATTTATCACAGGGCGCAACGAAGTTAATTTACCTGGTTTTTACCCGCGCCCTACGCAAAAACCGCAATTTGGGTTACACTGTATGCACATACCGCCAAGGCAAGCGCAAAGCCCGCTGGCGGCAGGGGGTCTGTATGCAAGTACGAATGGAAAACCTCACCAAGCACTTTGGCACAACCCGCGCTGTCCAGGACTTCACCGTCACCTTGAATGACGGTGAACTGGTCTGCCTGCTGGGCCCTTCGGGCTGCGGCAAGAGCACGGTGCTGAACATGCTGTCGGGCATTGTGCCGGTCACTTCCGGCAAGATTTTCTTTGATGATGAGGACGTCACCCGCCTGCCGCCGGAGCAGCGCGGCATCGGCCTGGTGTTTCAAAACTATGCCCTCTACCCGCACATGACAGTGATGGGCAACATCACCTTCCCGCTGGAAATCCAAAAAATTCCGCCCAGGGAGCGCGAGGAACGCGCCCGGGAAATGGCGGAGCTGGTGCACATGGGGCACCTGCTGGGCAGAAAGCCCAAGCAATTGTCCGGCGGCCAGCAGCAGCGCGTGGCCATCGCCCGCGCCCTGGTGAAAAACCCCAGGCTGCTGCTGCTGGACGAGCCGCTGTCCAACCTGGACGCCCGGCTGCGGCTTGAGATGCGCGAGGAAATCCGCCGCATCCAGCAGGAGACCCGCGTCACCACCATCTTTGTCACCCACGACCAGGAGGAGGCCATGTCCATCTCCGACCACATCGTGCTGATGAAGGACGGCTACCTGCAGCAGCACGCCGGCCCGCAGGAATTGTACAACCAGCCCGCCAACCAGTTTGTGGCCGACTTCCTGGGCAACCCGCCGATTAACAACTTTGAAGGCGTCGTGAGGAAGGGCCGCTTTGTGTGCGCAAACGGCGACGGGCTGACCTTGCCCGGCTTTGACAAGGTGCCCCAGGGCGTGCCTGTCCATTTGTCCGTGCGCGCGGAAAGCTTCACCGTGGAAGAAACGCCGCATGAGAGCCATATGGCCTGCCGGGTGGACAGCGTTTACCAGATGGGCAAGGAGGAGATGGCCATCTTAAGCTTCGGCGGCCAGCCCTTCCGCGCCTACATCGCCTCCGACTATGGCCTCAAGGCCGGGGACACGGTGCATCTGGGGCTTAAAAACCGCGGGGTCTTTGTGTTTGACCTCAAGACCGGGGAGAGGTACCTGTAATGCAAGGCGCGGTGACGCAGCCCAAGCCCATCCGCCGCGCCGGCCCGCGCCGCGTGGTGGTGCACATTGTGCTGTTTTTCATCATCGGCATGATCGCCCTGGGCCTTGGCATCTTTGGGAGAAAAACCCTGGAGGGCCAGACGGCGCGGATGGAGCAGGACGTGCTGGTGACGGCCCTGCTGGACGGCAGCGCCGCCGCGGTGAAAGGCGCGCTGGCCCCTGCAGGCAGCGACAACGCTTTGACGCGCGCGGTGGACCAGGGCCTGTCCTCCAGAAAGCGTCTGCTAAGGGACAGCATCACCCGGCAGGTGGCGGAGCAAGCGGACAACGCCGCCATCGCCGCAATGGCGGTGGATACGCTGACTGAAGGCGTTTTGGGCCGAAATTTGGATGAAGACCAAAAATTGGCGCTGCAAACCACGGCGCAGGACGCGCGGGACACTTTGGTCACCGACCTGGCCGCCCAGGCGGACAGCCTGGAGCGCGGCGTGACCCTGTCCCAGGTGCGCCTGAACCTCCAGGTAACCCAGCAATACTACCCCCTGATGTATTATTACGCGCCGCTGCTGGCCTTTGGCGCCTTTTTGCTGGTGCTGGCGGCCGCCCTGCTGGTGGCCTATTTGCGCAGCGACCTGGAGAAGCGCGCCAGGCTGGGCGAGCGGCTGGAGCCCATGGACTACCTGCTGCCCTTCTTTGTGGGCGTGGCGCTGTTCACCCTCTATCCCATTGTGCGCGTGGTCATCATGAGCTTCCAGGAGCGCTACAAGCTGGAAGGAACCTACGCCGGCTGGGGCTTTGGCAACTATGAGTACGTCATCAACGGCGTGCCCGGCACCACCAATTACTTCCTGCAGGGCCTGGGCAACACCATCCTCTTTGTGCTATACACGGTGCCCTTGACCACGGTGCTGGCCGTCATCATCGCCTATCTGCTCAACCAGAAGCTGCGCTTTTCCGCCCTCTTCCAGACCACCTACTTCCTGCCCATGGTGACCTCCATCACCGCGGTAGGCCTGGTGTGGCGGTGGATTTTCAACCGCAATTTCGGCGTGCTCAACGCCATTCTGGGCTTTTTTGGCGTCAACCCCATCGATTGGCTGCACGCCTCACAAAATTCCATGGCGGTGCTGGTCATCTTCGGCGTCTGGTCCTCCCTGCCCTTCACCATCATTTTGCTGCTGTCGGGCCTGCAGAACATCGATGAGACCTATTACACCGTAGCCCGGGTGGACGGTGCGCGGGCGCTGCGCATCTTCCGGCGCATCACGGTGCCGCTGCTGGCGCCCACCATTTCCCTGGTGCTCATCATCAACAGCATCTCAGCCTTCAAGGTGTTTACCGAGGTCAAGGTGCTCTTTGGCGGCTACCCGGGGCCGGTGCTGAACATGTACACCATGGTGTACTACATCTACGACATGATGTATGAGCACCGGGAGCTGGGCCGCGCCGCTGCCGCTGCCATCATCCTCTTCCTGTTCATCCTGGTGTTTACCATGCTGCAGCGGTACATCCAGCACCGCTGGAAGTATGATTAGCGGAGGCCGATGATGACAACACAAAGCAAACTGGGCAACAACAACTACCTGCTGCGGCAGACCCTGGCGCGCGCCCTGCGCTACATCCTGCTCACCATCGGCATGGTCATCATGGTCTTCCCTTTTTATTGGATGATTTCCTCCGCCTTTAAGACCGCGCCTGAGATGAACATCTTCCCGCCCACCATGGCGCCCAGGGACTGGCTGAATTTTGGCAACTTCAAAATCGCCTTTGAAAAAGCGCCCTTTGCCCGCTATTTCCTCAACTCCATCATCGTGATGGCAGGCTCTGTCACCGTGACCACCCTGACCACCATTTTAGCGGCCTTTGCCTTCTCCCGCCTGGAGTTTCCAGGCCGTGAAATCATCTTTTCGCTTTTGCTGTCCATGATGATGGTGCCTTTTGAAATGCTGGTGATCACCAACTACCAGACCATGGTAAAAGTCGGGCTGAACGACTCCCTCTACGCCCTGATCCTGCCCTTTATCTCCAGCATCTTCTACACCTATATCCTGCGCAATTTCTTCCAGTCCATCCCGGGCGGCCTGTATTGGTCCGCCCGCGTGGATGGCTGCACCAACTGGAAATACCTGTGGAAGGTGATGGTGCCCATCGCGCGGCCCTCGCTTGTCACCATCATCCTGCTCAACGCCCTGGCCTCCTGGAACAGCTTCATGTGGCCGCTGCTGATCATCAAGTCCGACCTCAACCGCACCCTGCCCTTTGGCCTGTACACCTTCACCACCGAGGTGGGCGCCAACAACGAATTGCTCATGGCGGCGTCCTCTGTGGTGGTGCTGCCGATGATTTTGCTGTTCCTGTTTGCCCGCAAGCAGATTGTGCGCGGGGTGGCGCGCGGGGGGATTAAGGGATAGATCCTGGCAAAAGGATGCGTTAATGGAAAGAACACGCTCAGAAATGAACGTGTTCTTTCCGTTTACGGGTTCAAGGTTGCCTTACATCTTATACCGCCTAAGCCTTAGCGCGTTCAGCAGCACCGACACGGAGGAAAAACTCATCGCCGCGGCGGCGATCATGGGGGAGAGCAGCGGCCCGCCAAACAGGTGCAGAAGGCCCGCCGCCACTGGGATGCCCAGTACGTTGTAGCCAAAGGCCCAGAACAGGTTCTCCCGGATGGTTTTGATGGTGCGCCGGGACAGGCCGATGGCTTTGGGAACGTCCATGAGGTCCGAGTGCATCAGTACGATGTCGGCGGACTCCATGGCCACATCGGTGCCCGAGCCAATCGCGATGCCCACGTCGGCCTGCACCAGGGCGGGCGCGTCGTTGATGCCATCGCCCACCATGGCCACCCGGCGGCCCTCCTGCTGCAACTGCTTGATTTTGCCGGCCTTGTCGCCGGGCAGCACCTGGGCGATGACCTGGCTGATGCCGGCCTCATTGGCGATGGCCCTGGCGGTGCGCTCGTGGTCGCCCGTGAGCATGATGACCCGCAATCCCAAGTCTTGTAATGCCTTCACTGCGATGGCGCTGGAAGGTTTGAGCACATCGGCCACCGCGACCAGGCCCAGCAGCTTGCCCTTGCTGGCAAAATACATGGGCGTCTTGCCCTGGGACGCCAGTAGGTTGGCGTCATGAACCATGGTTTTAATGTCGATGTCGTTTTCAGCCATCCACTGCTGGTTGCCCGCCAGGATGGTCTGGCCATCCAGGGTGGTTTGCAGTCCGCGGCCGGAGACCGCCTTGAAGTCGGTTGTATCCAGCAGGTTCAAGTTACGCTCTTTTGCGTGCTGGATGATCGCCTGGCCCAGGGGGTGCTCGCTGCCTAATTCCGCGCTGGCGGCCAGGGTGAGCAGGCTGTCCTCCGTCTGCCCAAAAACGGGCAGGATGTCCGTCACATGGGGCTGGCCCATGGTCAGCGTGCCCGTCTTGTCCAGCACGATGGTATCCAGGTGATGGGCGGTTTCCAGCGCCTCGCCAGACTTGATGAGGATGCCCTGCTGGGCGCCCTTGCCCGTGCCCACCATGATGGCGGTGGGGGTGGCCAGGCCCAGGGCGCAGGGGCAGGCGATGACCAGGACCGAGATGAAGATGGTCAGCGCGAAGGACAGGTCACGGGTGCCCACATACCAGGCGATGCCCGCGATGATGGCAATGGCCACCACCACCGGCACAAAGATGCCCGACACCTTGTCCGCCAGCGCCGCGATGGGCGCCTTGCTGCCCTGGGCCTCCTCCACCAGGTGGATGATCTTGGCCAGCGCCGTGTCCTCGCCCACCTTGGTGGCCTGGATGTGCAGCGCGCCGGTGGCGTTCACCGTGGCCGCGAAGACGGTGTCGCCCGGTTTTTTGTCCACGGGCATGCTCTCGCCCGTCAGCATGGATTCGTCCGCGGCGCTGGTGCCCTTGATGACCACGCCGTCCACCGGGATGCCGCCGCCGGGTTTTACCAGCAAGATGTCCCCGGTCTCCACCTCGTCAATGGGGATTTCCTTTTCCTCACCGTCCTTGATGAGGAGGGCGGTGCGGGGTTTGAGGCCCATCAGTTTTCGGACGGCCTCGCCGGTTCTGCCCTTGGAGATGGCTTCCAAGGTTTTTCCCAGTAAAATGAGGGTGATGATGACCCCGGCGGACTCAAAGTACAGTCGGTGCACGCCGTGGTGGTCGCCCCTATAAATATCCCACACGCCAAACAGGCTGTAGATGACGGCTGCCGCCGTGCCCAGGGCGATGAGGCTGTCCATGTTGGGGCCGCCGGTGAGCAGCGCCCGGGTGCCGGAGGTGTAAAATTTGTAGCCCGCGATGAGGATGGGGATAGTCAGCAGCAACTGCGCCAGGGCGAACCTGAGCGGGAAGGCATCCGGGTTGATAAAGCCGGGCACCGGCAGGCCCACCATGGGCCCCATGGCGATGTATAATAGCGGCAGGGCGAAGAGGGCGGCGATGAGGAACTTCAACTTCATCACCCGCAGCTCCTTCTCCTTGCGCGCCCGGGTTTCCTCCTCCTGGGAGGACTTTTTGATTTCCAGCGGCTCATAGCCTAAGGCGCGCACTTTTTCCTTGATGTCTCGCAGGCCCACCTTGGACGCGTCATACCGCAAATTGGCGGTTTCGGTGGCCAGGTTGACTGAGGCCTCCTGCACGCCGTCCATGCGGCTTAGTACTTTTTCTATCCGGGCAGAGCAGGCGGCGCAGGTCATCCCGCCGATGGGTAGGCTGATGTGGCTGATGCTGCTATGCTCCCGGGCGGTGTAGCCGATGTTGGAAACAGTGGCGCTGATGGCCTCGGGGCTTACAATGTCCGGGTCAAAGCTGACGAACATTTTTTCACTGGCCAGGTTGACCGCGGCCTTGTCCACCCCGTCCATGCGGGAGACCACTTTCTCAATCCGCGCGGCGCAGGCGGCGCAGGTCATGCCTTCCAGGTCAAATACGGTGTTGTTCACGTTTTCCTCCATGGGTTCCAGGATCCACTCCACCTTGAGTGTACCCATTGGGGAAGTTTTCACAAGTACGCACTATTTTGTGGTATACTATCCGAAAAGGTAGTAATGGAGAGCAACGATGGACAATGTGAAGCACAAGGACTTGAGCTGCCCGGTGGACGCCACCCTGCGGCTGATTGGCGGCAAGTACAAGGCGCTGATCCTCTGGCACCTGACTGACCAGCCAACGCGCTTTGGCGAGCTCTCCCGCATCATTCCCCAGGCCACGCCCAAGATGCTGACCCAGCAGTTGCGGGAACTGGAAGCGGACGGCCTGGTGCACCGGGAGGTCTTCCCGGTGGTGCCGCCCAAGGTTGAGTATTCCTTGACCGCCTTTGGCCGCAGCCTGGTGCCGCTGCTGGGCCAGATGTATGCCTGGGGAGAGGGTTATATGCAGCAGTGGGGCATACCGGTGACGTGTAACATGAAGATTATCGTATAAACAGAGTTTAATATTTAATACACAGAGGCGTCAGAAGAGCACAATCAGCCATCCATAAAAGGTTGTATAGCATCAGGCAAGGCCAGGTGTAGATAGAGTACACTGAAGTTCGCAACTTTGCCCAGGGTGAGGAGGAATGGGCAAGCCACCGGGACTCCGCTACAATGGATGTTGCATAGACATTCACAAGGAGGAGAACCCCAATGGCTCAAAG
>JAAYLK010000022.1 GCA_012521895.1 Clostridiales bacterium | reverse complement strand
ATTCTATAGTCTCCTTGCCCGGTACGAGTCAGTGCACTCAAACGGTTGAACCGCCGTGTACCGAACGGTACGCACGGTGGTGTGGGAGGTCCCCCGGCCAACAGGCCGGGGTCCTACCCGATTGTCTTTATCAGCTTATCGTGTCAGCTCAAACTGCTCAGGGTAGGTCACCGCGCTGTCTGCATTGACGGTGTCCAGGATGCGCTGCTTGTCCGCGCCTTCCGCCGGTACCGGCCTGAAATCATTGGCCGGGCGGATGCCGCTGGTGATGATGGGCAGCAGGCGCACCCGGGTGTTCGTCAACTGCTCCTGATTGAAATCCAGGGTGACCTGGGCTACCAGGCCGTCAAAGGTGGTCAGCTCCAGGTTGCCGCCAAACACCAGGTTGCCCAAGGAGTAAAAAATCAGACCGTCCTTGTACTGCTCGATGCCCTGCACCACATGGGGGTGGTGGCCGATCACCAGGTCGGCGCCGGCGTCAATGGCGGCATGGGCCATCAGGGTCTGCAGGTCGTTGTGGTTTGTCTCATACTCAATGCCAAAGTGGCAGGTGTAGACGATGTAGTGGCAGCCCTGGGCTTTCAGCTCCTTGATTTCATCGGCGATACGGTTTCGGTTCTGGTGGAAGATGGTCTCCCGGATGCCGGCGAAGCCGATCTTGATGCCGTCCTTCTCAAACACATACAGGCTGGAGTAGCCCGCGTAGGGGATGCCGGCGTCGCGCAGGGCCTTGCGGGTGCTGTTTTTGCCGTCCTGGCCGTAGTCGATGAAGTGGTTGTTGGCCAGGTTGACCAGGTCGATGCCGCCCAGCTTCAGGATATGCGCAAACTCAGTCGGCCCGCGGAAGTTGTGCATCCGCTCCTCCAGTCCTTTTGCGCTGTCCTTCAGTACATTCTCCAGGTTGACCAGGGTGAGGTCGTCCTGGTGGAAGATGCCTTCTAAGCCCGAGTAAGGCCAGTCATATCCGTTTTTTTCTACGATGGAATGGAAGGACTCCGGCAGCTTGCGGGTGCGCTCCTCGCTGCCCAGCACGCTGTCCCCGCCAAAGGTCAGCACAATCCGCGTGCCGTTTAGGCTGTGTGGACCGGTGCTGATGGAGCGCTCCACCTGGATGGCCTCGTTCTCATCCCCGATGTCCTCCTCAGGCAGCACCTGGAACACCGGTTGGCTGGCAGCGGGCACAAAGGCGGGCGTGGGGGACGGTTTTTCCTCTATCAATGGCGTTTCATCAAGCGCCGGCATCTCCTTAATCGGCTCGCCTTCCAGCACCAGCACCTTGGTGTTGCGCGGCAGGTTGGCGTACAGCCACCAGGCGTTGAGGCCTTCCCCGCTGATGAGGTTGTCCACCCGCACGCAACCATGGGAGGCCATTTGGCCCAGCTCCGCCTGGTGGGCGGCGTAGTCGCGCGCCCTGCCGCTGGCCCTATAACCGGTGGAATGAATCAGGTTGCCGCCATCAATGCGCAGGGCGTGCTCATAGGCGAAGCCCTCGCTCTTAAACTCCGCGATCCTGTCCTGGGTGACAAAAGCGCCGGGCACGGTGTCAAACCAGGAATCACCCGGAGGCTTGTACACCCCGGTGCTGACGCGCAGCATGCCCTTGACCCTGCCCTGTTCATAGACGGTCAGGCTCTGCTTTGCCTTGTCAATCACCAGGCCATAGCGCGCATCTGGCACAATCATCTTCAGTTTGTCTTGAGGGACATAGCCCGTCACCCACTGCCCGTCGCCCTGCCGCGCGGCGCGAACCTGGGCAAAGCCGTTCACCTCCAGTGCCAGCACATCAAGCCCCGCGGTCTGACCGTGCACTACGCCCAGGGAGGGGGAGGCGGTGTCGGGCCGCTCATAAATTTTCTGGTGGGCCAGGTCGCCGATGTCCACCACAGCGATGGGCGCCATCAGCGTCTGCCAGACGGCTGTTCCATCCACGCTTTCAGGCAAAAAGCTGCCTGCTTCGCTGATAACAAGGGGGAGGGGCTGGGCTTCCTCCGCGGTCAGGGTGAAGGGGCGTTTGATGATGCCCTGGTCAGAGCCGGCCGCTTCAAAGGTCAGCACATAATCCCCAGCGGGTGCTGGCTGGCCCTTGATGGTCCTGTCCCAGCGGAAGGCGTGGGGCAAGCTGTCCTTGCGCTCGATGTTCCAAGTGGTCAGGGGCTGGCTGGTGTCCCCAGCGGCATACAGGTTCACCAGCAGGCGCCCGGGCTTGCTCATCTGGTGGTCGGCGTAGAGGTCTTCCCCGCCTTTGTAAGGCAAGGATTCGCGCGACAGCACTGCGTAGCTGATGCCATTGGCGCTGGCGCGCACCTGGACCGCCTGCCTGGCTTCAATGGGTTCATCATTGGCTGAAAACGTCGCGGTCAAGGTGGCCTGCCCCTGGGGCAGCAGGCCGCCCACGAAGTCCAGGCCGTTCAAGGGCAGCTGTGTTACACCGCTTTTGATGCCCTTCTCCCTTAGCAGGGGAAGCTGCCAGCTGCCATAGTCAATGACAAGGTCTAGCACACCGTCAATTTCTGATGTAATTGTGGTTTCAAAATGCTCATGCGAGCGGATGACATCCGGGGCTGTGAAGGCGAAGCCCGTTTCTTCAGCGTTGGCTGCAAGGCCAAACGAGAGCAAAAACCCCAGCAAAACGCACATCATCCCCCATTTGTGGATGGATGAAGCCTTGCGTGCAGCCCTGACATCGTGTTGTTTCATACCGCCATGATAGGGGAGGGCAGGGGTCGCTGTCAAACTTTTGTAACAATAATTCTCCAGCCGCAAAGCAAGAAGGATCCGCAGATCCTGCTTCGAATCGTTAAAAAAATCACCCGCTTACGCGGGTGACCTTGCTATCCTTTTGTACTATTTATCTGCGCATCGCGGAAAAGCACTCGCTGCAGTAGACGGGACGGTCGTTCTTGGGCAGGAAGGGCACCTGGGTGTGGGCCCCGCACTGCGCGCAGGTGGCGTCGTGCATTTCGCGCGGTCCGTTGTTCGCGGGCCTGCTGGACTTGCGGTTCTGGCGGCAATCCCTGCAGCGTGTCGGTTCGTTCTGGAAGCCTTTTTCCCCGTAGAATTCCTGTTCGCCGCTGGTGAAGGTGAACTCGCTGCCGCAATCCCGGCAAACCATGGTCTTGTCCTGGTACATGTGGTTGGAAACCCCCTGACAAAAAATAGGTTGACTGCCCGCGCTGACCTGGTCTTTGACCCCACACCCGCCGGCTGGAGCTTAGCTTAGCGCGTTCGCGCCCTACGCCACCCTCTCGGGCTTGCGCCCGGCCGGACTGACCTCTAGACCGCACCATGCTCACCGGCGTTTCGCCGGCTTACGTGGGCCGTTTTGCCTGCGACTGGCATCGGCTTTCAACCACAGACCGCGGATCAACCGTTTGTATTATACGGCTGAATCTGGCGCTTTGCAAGCATCTTCCATGTCGGCGCTTTTTTGGTAGAATGGGGGTGCGAACAGGGGAGGTGTTTACATGCCGCATCTGGGGAATTACACCAAGACCGACCTGCGCCAGCTGGACTGGTACGAGCAGTGCAACCAAGGGCAGCTAAACCGCCAGGCGGCCCGCTTTGGGCTGGAATTGGCGCAAACGGCCTATGATTTTGACCTGGGACCGTGGCTGAGCGCGGGCTGGACCGATGTCACCATCCAGGTGGACGACCGGCTGATTGGCGGCGTGCGCGCACGCGAGGAGGTCAGCGACTGGCGCCAGGCCATCATGAACCTGGTGCTGCCGCGCCTGGCCAAGGGGCTGACTGCCCTGTCCAACCCCCTCAGCGAGCTGCGCTCTGTCACCAGCCTGCGCTTTGAAAAGGAAACCGGCAAGGCCATCGTGCTGATGCGAGCGGAGGAGGACGGCCGCTTCACCGTGGCCATCGGCTTTATGGGCACAGGCAAGCGCCCCCAGGACTGGGCCGGCAACATGCGCTTTAACCAGATTGACCACTTCCACGAGGGCTTCTCCGCCATCGCCGCCCAGTTTGAGCAAAACGCCGCGGACATCCACTTCCCCGTGGCCGCTGAAGCCCTGGGCAGGGAGGACCTGACGCTCAAGGAGGTGCTGGCGTTCTGCGGCCAGCCGGGCAGCCCCTTCCGCCTGCTGCTGGCCGGGCACAGCCAGGGGGCCGCGGTGATGCAGGTATGGGCTTACCGGCAGCTGCTGTCCGGTGTCTTGCCGGAAAACCTGCTGGGCCTGGGCTTCGCCTCGCCCGTGGTCTCCCACGACCTGCCCCGGGATGAGGCGGTCTGCCCCCTGACACACTTCCTGGTGTCGGACGACATCTTCACCCGCGTGGGCTTAAGCGACCACCTGGGCGCCTGCTATGTGCTGCGGGTGGATGACGCCTTCCGCCAGGTCTGCTACGGGAAATACAAGGACGATCCGCTGTTTTTAAGCACCGTGGCGCTGTTTAATGAGTTGACGGACACCCAGACCGGCTTGCTGTTTTGCCAGGCCTACCTCAACGCCTTGTCCCAGCAGGCCTTGAAGGCCATCGGCGCGTCCCTGGCCGTCTTTGTGGACTATGCCTGGGTGGAGCACCTGGCGGAGCTGCCCGTCATTCCCGATGAATGGATTGAGCGCGTCATGAAGCTCACCCTGCGCGGCTTCCAGAAGTTCTATTATGACGCCACCGGCCAGCGCGTGAACCCCGATGACCTCAGCCTGATGCGGGACAAGGTTTCGCGGCTGATGGCAAGTTATGGCGCGGTGGAGTTTTCCCAGATGCTGGTGAAGACCCTGCACCTGACCCACTCCCTGGTGGGCAAGGAGCCGGGCGAAGAGGACCATGCGCCCTATTCCTACCTGGTGGTGCGCGCCTTTGACCAGCTGGAGAAGGTGCCCGAAAAACCCAATCCGTTGGTGAAGGATGAAACCGCCTTCTCATAGGCTTCAATTGGAAAGCCATCAGTCGGCCCCAAGTGGCCTCAACCGGGAATTTTCTTGACACCAACCTGCCCCTGGGCTATAATCACCTTCGCTGCCTGCGGTCGTGGCGGAACTGGCATACGCGCACGTTTGAGGGGCGTGTGGTGAAAACCGTACGAGTTCAAGTCTCGTCGACCGCACCAGAAAACCCCTGAAAACCTTGAGTTTTCAGGGGTTTTT
>JAAYLK010000112.1 GCA_012521895.1 Clostridiales bacterium | reverse complement strand
TCCAGGCGCCATTCATGGCTTTGCCGCATGAAGAAATACAGCATCAGCGCGTTGATGATGAGCAGGGCCCCCACCAGCGCCAGCAGCTTGCCCTGGCTGCCGGTGATGCTTGAAAACCAGTTGCCGCCGCCCTGGGCGATGCTGACCGCGGCGCGCACCCGGGGCGCGTTCTGGCGGATGGCCAGGCGCAGGGCCATGGCGGTGTCCGGGCTGATGTCGCGGGTCAAGCCCTCGCTTTTTAACACAAGGGAGAGCAGCTGGTCTTTGGTGTACGCGCTGTCAATGCCCTCCGGTAAAGGCTGGGCGGGGTCCTTTATGTGGGCGATCACCGCGTCCGCCTGGGCTTTGTGAAGCCGCACCTCATTCAGGCTGCGCTGTTCCAGCGCCTGCAGGGCGGACAGCAGCCGGGCCTTGGTCTGCGCCGCGGTCTGGGCGGGCAGGCCGGCCAGGAAGTCGGAGATGTCCTCATCCGTCCGCGCGTCGCGCGCTGCCATCAGCTGGCTGGCCAGGTCATTTTCCAGGCGCTTGGCATCCGTGCCCTCAGCCAAAGCCAGCAGGGCCGGCGCCTGGGGGGAGGCACTGCCTTGCGCCGCTTCCAACAGCAGCGGGGTCAGCGCTTCATTCCAGGCATGGGCCAGGAGCAGGCTGCCTTGCATGCGCAGTTCATCCGCGTTGATGGGTTCCATGGCATCGGCAATCATGCCCAGCAGCTCCTGCTGGCGCGCGTCCAGCTGCTCCGGCGCCGCTTCCGTCAACGCGTCAAACAGCGCGCGGTTGAGCGCGATCAGCTTGGCGCCGGACATGGACTGGCTGTCCAGGGAGGACAGCACCCGGTCAAAGGCTTCTTCCGCGGGCAGGTTCTCCATCCCCTGCGCCGCAGCGGCGTCGCGGGGCACCTCATACAGCTTGTCCACCAAGGGCGCCCAGTCCACCTCGTGCCCGGACTGCGCCAGCATGTCCTTGAAGGCCTGGGTGAGGGGGATTAGGTTGGCCCCGGCGTTGGTGTAGCGGGACAGGCGGCGCTCCGCCACGGCGTCCTTGAGCAGCTCCCGGCCATCCAGCCGCGCGTTTTCAAGCACCGCAGCCTCCCGCTCGGCTTTCACTTGTGCCAGGCGGGATGAAAGCGATGGGTCCAGCGACAGAATCAGGGACTCATACGCCGGTACCCCATCCGCGGTCATCTCTTCCCTTGCCAGGCGCAGCGCCCGGGCCAGGTTTGACTGCTCCTCATTGGGCTGCTCTTCCAGCAGGTCCGCAAGCACCGTGTCGCGCGCCGCGGTGTCCGCCTTGTTGAAGTCCGCGGGCATCTGGCCGGCGAAGCGCGCCTGGCGCCATGCGTCGCGCAGAATCTCATCAAACAGCGGGGCAAGCGCCTGCTCATCTTTGAGGCTGCCGGAGCTGCCCTTTGACAGCTCCCTGCCCGCCCTGTGGATGGCCGTGAAGCCGGCGGGGTCGTCAAAGCCGGAGGCGTCAAAGGCGCGGATGCCCCCGATGCCAAGCCAAAGCAGCGTCACGCCAAGCAGCAGCACTGCCAACAGCACAGCCCTGGCGCGCCGCTCCTGTTTGCGTTGAAGGACCAAAGGCGCTTGTTTCATGCGTCTTCCTCAAAATGGACATGGGGAGGGCTTTTGATGGCCCTTCCCCCGCCCAATGGTGTCTTTGTTGTCAGGTTATGAGGTTACTTCGCGATGGTCACAGCCTGCTGGAAGGCCTGCTGGATTTCGTCGCGCTGGGTGTAGGTGCGCACCCAGTCCAGTTCGATGGTGGTCTCAATGAGTTCATCGGTGCTGATGGAGTCAAAGGGGTTCTCCGCGAAGCCCTTGAACACGGAGTGCATGAAGCCCTGGACAATGTACTTCTGCCCGACTTCAGACAGCAGCCAGTCGGTCACGGCCTCGGCGGCGGCGATGTTCATGTTGGCGGAGCGGTCCGCGGCAACGGACATGACGGTGGAGGGGATGAGGATGACGCCGTCTTCGGGGTAGATCACAGACAGCTTGCTGCCTTCGTCATGGCGCTTTTTCAGCACGGACTCTTCCAGCACCATGATGACCTTGCACTCGCCGGTCTCCAGCTTGGTCAAGGCGACAGAACCGGACTCGATCATCACGTTGTTCTTGCCCAGTGCTTCAAAATACTCATAGCCATACAGGTCACTAAGCGCGGCGACAGAGGCCATGGTGGTGCCGGAGGTCAGCGGGTTGCCCATGGAAATCAGGCCCTTCAGGCTCTCGTCAAAGGCGAACTCCTCAAAGCTCTTGGGCAGGTCTTCGGGCTTAAACAGCTCGGGGTTGTAGGCCAGCACCATGTTGGACACGCGCACGGGGTACCAGTAGCCTTCCTCGTCATAGGGGAAGCGCAGCAGCTCCTGGGCGTTCTCAATGACGTAGGGATGCAGCCAGCCGCCTTCTTTGAGCTCCAGGGAGTAGGCGGGCTCGGCCACCAGCATTATGTCGCAGCCCAGCTTGCCGGTTTCAATCTCGCCCGCCAGCTTCTGCTGCAGGGCGCCGGTGCCGCCGTAGAAGAATTCTACTTCAAGGTTGGGGAACTCTGTTTTCAGCGCTTCTGTCATCATGTCGATGACAAACTGGTACATGGAGGTGTAGATGACAAGCTTGCCAGTCACCTCTTCGTTGACCGCCTGGGCGCTGACCATGCCCAGCAGCATCATGGCGCATACCACCAGCGCAATCCATTTCTTCATGACCGGATCCTCCTGTGAAATTTTGCGGGTTCAATGCCCGTTTCTTGGGTATATTGTAACATTCATGAAAAACCCACGCAAGGTTTGGCGCGCACGCGTGGATTTTTTATCTGGATTTTACATAAGGGCCATCACGGCTGCAGCGCGGGCAAAAGGTCCTCCACGCCCTGGACGGCAAGCTCGGGCTTAATGTCGCTTTGCTGCCAGGTTTCC
>JAAYLK010000021.1 GCA_012521895.1 Clostridiales bacterium | reverse complement strand
TTAGTAGATGGCCGCCACCACGATGTTGCCCATGTTGTCAGAGGAGGCTTCAAAGCTTGTGGCGTTGGAGGGCACGGAGACCGTGGTGTCGGTGGCGCCGCCGGATGTGCGGTAAATCTCATACTTGAGCACGCCATCCAGGTAGACGGCCAGGTGGGGATGGGCGGCCAGGTAGTCAATGTATTCTTCCAGCGACAGGCCCAGGTGGTGCATCACCGCGGCATGGGGCACGCCCACATAACGGTAGGTATCCATCTGCAGGTTGATGCCGGTGACATAGGCCTTGTCCACCGTGGCGGTGTCCGGGTAGCCCTGCACGGGGAAGCGGAAGACGAAGCCGTACTCCCAGGCGTGCTCATTGAGCCACTGGGCTTGCAAGGACTCCTGGAAGTCCATGTTCCTAAGCACCGCGTCGTCCTTGTTGTAGACGTCCATGGACACGCTCAAGGCGGTGTGGTAGTCGCTGGTGCCGGGATAGGCCACGCGCTCGCGCGCCTTTTCCACCAGGGCGTCACCGGAATAGCGTTCGGTGTAGCGGGCCACTTCCTTATCCCAGTGGGACAGCTGGGTGGCGGCGTCGCGGTAGCCCTCACGCACGATGTAGTACTCCTGCCCCGCTTCCTTGGCGGCCGCGATCATGCGGTCCAAGGCCAGGATGGCATTGTCCATCAGCTTGACATTGGCGTCCGTCACCGGCACGCGGTAGCTGGTCTCCACGCCGATGGACTTGATGTCCGCCTCCACCAGGGTGAAATCCCCCGGCATGGCGTGCCAGCGGTTCACCAGCAGCAGGCCGCCCTTGAGCAGCTGGGCGCGGGTGACAGCCTCATCCCGTGCGGAGGTGATGGGGAAATCGCTCACATCCAGCACGTCCCAGCCTTCCTGCTTGGCTTCGGGCCAGGTCTTGACCTCGCCCTGCTCCTGCATGGCCAGCTGCTCTTGGCGGGCGCGGTTGTTTTCTTCGATGATCTGCTTGTTTTCTTCGGCGATCCGCTGCGCCTGGCGCTCACGCTCGCCCTGCTGGTACTTGTCCAGCAGCACATAGCCCGTGGCCAAGAGGGCGAACAAAATCAGCAGGATAATGGTCCACTTCAGCAGTTTGCGAAATGGGTCTGCCTTGCTTGTGTTTGACATACTTGCCATCCTTTCGCGCGCGTGCGCAGGTGGACTCCCCAGGAATCTTTCTTATTTATAACAGGAATGTTACATTCTGTCAATATATACTGTGATTTCAAGGGTTTTCGCGCATGATGGCGACCCGCTATCAAAGCCTTATGACAGAGTTTTGCATTACAGCGGGGAGTGCTCGCTCTCCAGCAGCTCCACCAGCGCCTCCGCGGCGCGCTCCTCATCGCGGCCTTCCACCAGCAGGTTCAGCTCACGGCCTGACAGCTTGCCAAGTGACAGCACCCCCAGCAGCGACTTGCCGTTGAAGGTACCGCGGGCGTCCTGCAGGATGACGCTGGACGCAAAGCTGTTGGCCAGCAGCACAAAACGCTGCGCGTGCAGGGCCGAATAGGGCAGCTCCCCTTTTAAAGTCACCTTCCGGGTGATCATCGCTTGTCCTTTCCGGGGGATGCTCCCCCTTTGGTTCAACCGGGCTGTTGCCCCGGATTCATTCATTCATTCATTCATTCAACGTTCATTGGGGCGCTTCCATTGCGGGGCTTTGCGCGGAATGTTCCAGCTCTTTGGCCATGCACAGCAGCTTTCGCATCTGGTGCTGGATGCCGGATTTGGACAGCCTGGGCTCCATCTGCTCCCCAAGGTCCGTCAGCCTGGCGTCCGGCTGGCTCAAGCGCAGCCGCGCAAGCGCCGATAGCCTGGGCGGCAGGCTGTTGAGCCCGATTGCCCGCGACAGCGCCTCAATGGCTTCAATCTGCTCCCTCGCGGCGGACAGCTGCCTGCCCAAATTGGCCGCGTCGCAGTTGACCGCGCGGTTGGCGCGCTCGCGCAGGCTTTTCTCGGCCCGGCTGTTCTCCATGGACAGGACGCTTAGGTGCGCGCCCATCAGCTTGAGCAGTTCTGACACCTGGTCCCCGCCCTTGATGGTGACCAGGGCATCCCCCCGGCGCTCGGACAGGCCCGCCAGCAGGCCCAGCTGCAGCAGCACGCGCTTTAAGCGCGCGGCCCGGGCGTGGTCCTTGTACACCCACTCGGCGTGGTAGCGCCGCCTGGGGTCAAAAATGTAGCCGGAGGCCAGGAAGGCGCCGCGCAGGTAGGCCCTGCGGCAGCAGTTGCGCCGCATCACGCGGGAGGGCGCGCTGAAGCGCTCCGTGCCCTCCTCATCCTGGCGCAGCATGCCCTGCTCGCGAAGCAGGCGGTGGCTGTCGCGCTGGGACAGGAGCAGGTGGTACTGCCGGTGGCCGGCCATGCGCTGCTTGAGCATCAAGCGGGGCCTGACATAGGCCGCGCCGGACAGGTTGAACAGCTTCAGCACCCGCTTTAAAACCGCCGCGCTGTCGGTGCGAAAGCCCAGGCTGATTTGCCCCCTGCCGTGCAGGGTGATGACGCCGGCGCCTAAGATAAAGGCGCCCAATTCCGCGGTGACGCAGCAGCGGGACTGGCCCGAAACGCCCGCCAATTCCGACTTGACCTGGGAGGAAAAGCTCATTCCCCCTGGCCTTTGATGATGCGCACCTCAGGCTCCAGGGCCACGCCAAAGCGCTCCATCACCTTCTGCTGCACCTGGTTTTTCAGCTCCAGGAAGTCCTTTGTGGTGGCGTTACCGGTGTTGATGAAAAAGCCGGCGTGCTTCTCACTCACCTGGGCTCCCCCCACCGACAAGCCCTTGAGGCCGGCCTGCTCAATCAACGCGCCCGCGAAATAGCCCTTGGGGCGCTTGAAGAAGGAGCCGGCGCTGGGCCAGGCCAGGGGCTGTTTTTCCCGTCGCATGGCCTGGAACTCCGCCATGGTGGCGTAGAGGGCGTCCTTGCTGCCGGCGCTCAAACGCAGGCTGGCCCCCAGCACCATCCAGTGCTCGTCCATCATGCGGCTGTGGCGGTAGGACAGCTGCGCCTGTTCACGGCTTAGGGTGATGGTGCGGCCTTCCAGGTCCATGCAGGTGACGCTTTCCACCACCTGGCTCATCTCCCCGTTGTAGGCGCCCGCGTTCATCATGAGGGCCCCGCCCAGGGAGCCGGGGATGCCGGCTGCGAAGGCCAGGCCCACCAAGCCGTGGTCCGCCGCGTGATAGGCCAGGGTCTTGAGCGTCACCCCGCTTTGGGCCGTCAGCCTGTCGCCGTCAATCTCCATCCTGGCAAAGCCCTCGCCAAAGTGGATGACCAACCCCGGACAACCTTCGTCCTCCAGCAGCAGGGTGCTGCCATTGCCCAAAAACAATACCGGGATGTCCAGCGCCTTGGCTGTGCGCCAGGCCAGGGCCGCCTCCTGGGCGTTTTCCACTTCCAGAAAATACCGCGCCGGGCCGCCGGTCCTTATGCTCAGCAGCGGCTTGAGCGGCACTTGCTCCCTGACGCGCTGCGCGCGCAGCGTATTCCAGGCAAGCTGATGATCAACAGGCATATGGCCCTCCACATTTCTTAGCATCTTATCATGTTGTATCTGTCCTGGCAAGGGCCAGGACAGACATTTTCTCCTTATACGAACAGGCGCTTCCGGATCTCTTCCTTCAGGCCCTTGTTTTGCTGCAGGGCAAAGGCAATCAGCGCGATGACCGCCAGCGGAATGCCGGCGTACACCGACCAGCCCAGGTGAACCGCCCCGTCGCGGCTTAGGTCGATGATCACTTCCAGGCCCACCACAAACAGCGCCAGCAGCAGCACCACCAGCGCCGCGCGGTAAAGCTTGAGCATCTCCAGCCGCCTGATGACCAGCAGCATCAGCAGGGTGGTCACCCCAATCAGCACCAGCAGGGGCAGCACAATTTCCAGGTACCAGGAAAAGCCATTGGTCATCCAGGCGATGAGGGCCAGGTAGGCGCACAGCGCCAGCACATCCAGGGCCACAAACAGGTAGGGGGAGCGCTGGTGGATGATCAGGGGCGCCGCCAGGAAGCACCACAGCATGATGAGGGCGCCAATCACAAAGGGCGACCAGGTGACCCCGCCGTCCAGGATGTCCAGCACCAGCACGATGAAGATGGGAATCATCGTCAGGATGATGGACAGCTGCCGGGCATAGCCCACGTCCAGCCGGGTGAAGCGCTCCTCAATGCGCTCGGGGTGCTCGCTGGCGGCAGGCTCCGTGGGCTTGAGGTTGGGGTTGTTGACCGGCGTTTTGCACAGCGGGCAGGCCTTCAAATCATTTGAGAGCTGCACGCCGCATTGGACACAATAGGACATCGCCTGCCCTCCTTTCAACAATCAGTTGCTGGTGATATAAACCGGGATACCCAGCTTCACCAGGGCGGTGAAAAAGGCGCGCTCCACCCCGGTGTCGCGCATGGTCTTGGAAAAGCTGACGCAGGTCTTGCCGCAGGCGCTGATGACGGCGGCGCTCAAGGGGGTCTTCTGCGCCGGGCCCAGCACCAGGTTCATGCGCAGCACATGGGGCAGCATCTCAGGCGGCAGGTTCACCTGGCCCAGGTTGGTCATAGTGGAGGTGACATAGCGCTCGCCGGTCGCGCGGTACATCAGCTTCAGAAACAGGGACTTGATGAACAGCGGCGCCACCTTCAGCAGCGGGTTTTGCTCGGCCTTGACGTTGGCGGAAAACCGGGCGTTGAGCCGCGCTTCCATGGTCTCCAGCCCCATGTAGTGGCTGATGTACTTGATCATGGCGTCCAAATCCTCCAGCCCGTGGCCGGAATGCGCCGGCACGTTGACATAGAAGGAAAAATTGCGCAGGGTGAGGGAAGGATAAAAACGCCGCAGGTTCACCGGCAGGGACAGCTTGACCGGCTTCTTCCGCCCGCGGCGGCTGCTGTCTTTTTGCTCAAGCAGGGCTTGCAGCAGGAGGGCCGATAGCAGGGTGTTCACCGTGGTGCCCCGGCTCCTGGCCAGGTCCAGCAGTTGCTGGGTGGGCAGCTCCCCGGTCACCACGCGCAGGAAGCCGGGCGCTTCCTTGTAGCCCTTCAACTGCCAGGCGGTCTGCTCCTTGCGCGGGTGGGTCAGCTTGCGGGCGTAGCGGGGAAAGGAATCCGTCCATTCCTCCTGGCTGGGTTTGTCGCGGGTGTCCAGCACCATGCCCCCGGGGGGAATCCGGTGGCCTGTCACCAAAAAGAGGTATTCCGCCGCCAGGGTGAGCAGGAAGGTGGTGGCGCCAAAGCCGTCCGTCAGCGCGTGGAAGACTTCCAGCGCCACGCGGCGCTTATGGCAGCGCAGTCGCAGCATGAAGCTGTGCCGCCCGGTCAGGCGGAAGGGCAGCATGGGGTTGCGCGCGTCCTCCTCCACCATGGGCTGGCTGTCCTGGCGCTCAAAATAGTACCAGAACAGGCCGCGGCGCAGGCGATAGCCAAACAGCGGCAAGCGCTTCAGCGTGGTTTTGAGCGCCTGGTCCATCTTGTCCCGGTCAATGTCCATGACAAAGGTCAACGACACGCGGAACATGGGCATCCAGCCCTTGGTGCGCGCCGCGGGATAAATCTTGGCGGCGTTGTCCAGGCGCAGCCAGGCGGGGACCTGCCCCTTGGCCGACGTTTTCATGGCTGCCTCCTTTCCACGCTTTCCCTTGCTATGATTGTACCACGCGGGCCGGAAATGAAAAAACAACCGGCGTTTCTACCGGTTGCGGTGTCAGCGGCCAATCAGGGCCGGCGGATGCCCTCCTTAAGCGCCGCGGCCAGCGCCTTCATATCCTCCCCCGGGCGCACCGCGCGCAGCGCCACCGCCAAACGCTCATTCTCGTTGAGGCCATGGCAGGTCACCAGGGTGAGCAGGCGGTCCTCCTCGCTGACCTGGGTGGGAAAGACCAGGGAAGAACGCGCGCGCAGCCAGTTGACATAGTCCCCCATGGCATCAGGGCTGTCAAAGCGCGTGCTGACGATGTTGAAGTAGGCGCTGTCGCCCGGGTTGACGGAAAACAAGGTCACCGCGTAGGGCACATACACCGCGTCCTGGTAGAGGGTGTCAAACACCACAAAGGGATCGGTCTGGAAGATGGCCGGCTCCATCATGCGCTGCAAGCGGCCGAACATGGTGCCGTTTTTCATGTTGTGGCCGTGCAGCACCAGGTTTTTATCCCGCGGGGTAATGGAGTTCTCCGCGTCCAGAAACACCGTGCCCGCCAGGTTGCTTTCCCCCGTAAAGCCACGGAACATATAGTAGTCATTGTCCCGCTGGACCACAGGGAAGTCAATTTCCGGGAACATGGCATACTTCAGCCAGCCCACCAAATCATTGTTGCGGCGCATCAAGGGCAGGAAGCGGTCACTGGCCGCCAATCGGTCCGGCGGCAGCGTGGGCGGGGGCACCTCGGTGGCTGGGGGATTTTCTGCCAGGGCCGCCAGTTCCTGTTGGTGGGTAGCTTCCGGCTGCGGCGTCTGTGTGGCCGCGGCGTACAGCTGACGCAAACTTTCCTGCTGGGCTTTGAGCTGGTTGGCCTGGTTGATGTAGTTGATTAGCATCACCACCCCCGCCACCATCAGCACGCCCCCGGCCGCTGCCAACACCCTGGAGAGCGCGCTCACCTTTTTGCGGCCGCGGCGGGCATTCCGGGTTTTCATACGCTCAGGGCGCTGCCTGCGGTTTGGGTCAAACTGCTGTATCAAGGCGGTGTGCTCCTTCAAAGAGAGATGATGCAGAAAATGCTAAGGCACTGAGGCGTTTTTGTCAACGCGGATGCGCGCTTGTCCGTTTCATTAAGGGTTGGAATCAGTATCAGGCCAGAAAATCCCGCACCATGCCCTGGGCCTGCCTGGCTTCCGGCACCGGATAGAGGGGGTAGACATGCCACATGCCCTCCTCCACATACAGGGTGGAGTCCACCCCAGCCGCCACCAGGCGCTCCTGCATCTGCTCGGATTCCGCCAGTAAAATCTCGTCCCCGCCGGTGATGATGAGGGTGGGCGGCAGGCCGTCCAGGTCCCCAAACAGCGGGGAGGCCAGCGGGTCATAGGCCGGGTGGCCGTTTAAGTAGTGCCCCGCGGCCGTCTGCAGGCCGTCACAGGACAGCACCGGGTCACGCCCCATCAACCGGCAGGCCTCCAGGGACTGCTGCAAATCCACCCAGGGCGAGAGCGCCACCAGGCTGTCGGGCTGGGGCAGGCCCAGCTCCTTGCATTTGAGCGCCAGGCAAAAGCACAGCCCGCCGCCGGCGGACTCCCCCGCGAAGGCGATGTCCTCGGGCTGGTAGCGTTCCAGCATCAGCGTATAGGCCTCCACCGCGTCATCCAGCGCGGCGGGGAAGGGGTGCTCGGGCGCCAGGCGGTAGCCCAGGCAGAAGGCGGCCCGGCCGGTTTCCATCGCCAGCATCCCGCCAAAGCCGCGGGCGTAATCCAGGCTGCCCGCGGTATAAGCCCCGCCGTGCAAGTAGAGGATGGCCTTGGTCACCTGGCCTTCCAGGGGAAAGACCCAGGCCGCCTGGCAGCTGGACAGCTGAACATCACGGCTACCGGTTTTGTTGTTGCCCACCCGCGCGCCAAGGGCCGCCAGGCCGTCTTGCAGCCTGCGCTGTTTGTCCAGGTCCAGGGCGCTGATCAGGGGGTTGAGCAGGCTGATCTGCGCCTTCATGAGGGAGCTGATGACACTGGGCACGCGCGGCCCTCCTTTACATTTTCATCCGCATGTATTCTATCATGCCGTGGCAATCAAAGGAAACGCCCCCCTGGAATCCAGCCAGGGATGCCAGGCGGAAAGTTCATGATTTGCACAAAAAATGCGCGTCCGGCACGGGCGCGTCCTTGAACCAGAGCCGCGATTGCGCTATACTATCTTGGGCGTAAATGGCGCTCAAGAAGGAGATCCGTATGCGTAAAACAAAGATCATCTGCACTCTGGGCCCCTCCTCGAACAAACGCGACATCATCATGGGCATGGTGGAAGCCGGCATGAACGTGGCGCGCTTTAACTTTTCGCACGGCACCCACGAAAGCCACCTGGCCACCTACAACGAGCTCAACTGGGTGCGCAACGAGCTGGACGTGGCCGTGGCCGCGCTGCTGGACACCAAGGGCCCTGAAATCCGCACCGGGCTGTTAAAAGACGGCAAGGTCACCCTGGTGGAAGGGCAGACCTTTGATTTGGTCACCGCCGACATCCTGGGCGATGAAAAGCAGGTGTCCATCACTTATAAAGAGCTGCCCCAGGACCTGGGCGACAACCGCAAAATCCTGCTGGATGACGGCCTGATTGAGCTGGAAGTGGTGGAGATCCACGACGACCACATCACCACCCGCGTGGTGGCCGGCGGCGAGCTGGCCAACCGCAAGGGCATCAACATCCCCGGCACCCGGCTGTCCATGCCCTACCTGTCCGACGTCGACCGGGAGGACATCCGCTTTGGCATCCGTACCGGCTTTGACATCGTGGCCGCCTCCTTTGTCAGGAAGCGCGAGGACGTGCAGCAGATGCGCGATTTCCTCGACCATAACGGGGGCGCGCACGTGCGCATCATGGCCAAGATCGAAAACGCCGAGGGCGTGGCCAACCTCAAGGACATCATCCAGGTGTGCGACTCTGTCATGATCGCCCGCGGCGACATGGGCGTGGAAATCCCCTTTGAGGAAATCCCGATCATCCAGAAAAACATCATCAAGGTGGCCTCCATGGCCGGCAAGCAGGTGGTGACCGCCACCCAGATGCTGGAGAGCATGGTGCTGCACCCGCGGCCCACCCGCGCGGAAATCACCGACGTGGCCAACGCCATCTACGACGGCACCAGCGTCATCATGCTGTCTGGCGAAACGGCCAACGGCAAGTACCCCATTGAGGCGGTGCGCACCATGGTCCGCATCACCGAGCGCACGGAGAACGACATCAACTACAAAAAGCGCTTCTTCGTGGACAACATGTACCAGGACGCGCATAACATCACCGACGCCATCTCCCACGCCACCTGCCTGATCGCCTACAACTTAAACGCCAAGGCCATCATCACCGTCACCAAGTCCGGCACCACCGCCTACATGATCTCCCGCTTCCGCAGCGACATCCCCATCATCGCCTGCACCCCGGACGCCACCGTGTGGCGCCAGATGAGCATGTCCTGGGGCGTGACCGGGTTGATGGTGGGCGAGGAACGGGTGATGGAGGTGCTGTTTGACCGCGCCATCAACACCGCCAAGCACGCCGGGCTGGTCAACGAGGGCGACCTGGTGGTGCTGACCACCGGCATCCCGCTGTCCCAGTCGGGCAGCACGAACCTGGTGAAGGTCACACATGTACCAGAGTAATTAACAATGCATCAAGCCGCGGCCTCCGCGGCTTTTTTCATCAGGGAGGACAGCCAATAAAGCCACTCATCGCCCTTCACCTGGCCGTGATGGACAACTGCCAGGGCAGCCACCACGACCTCATGCACCTGACCAAGGTGCATGCCCTGGCGCGCCTGATTGGGCAGATGGAAGGGCTGGACAGCCGTACACAGGAGATTCTGGAAGCGGCGGCGCTGATCCATGACATCGCCTGCCCGGCCTTGCGAAAACGCCTGGGCAAGGCGCCCTGGGACCTGCAGGAGTTGGAAGGCCCGCCGCTGGCCGAAGAGGCAATGAGGTTCAGCGGCTTTGACCAGGACGCCATCAACCGTGTCAGCTTCCTCGTCGCCCACCACCACCAGTGGGACAAGGTGGATGGGATGGATTACCAGATTTTGCTGGAAGCCGATTTTTTGGTAAACGCCCAGGAAAAGCAGGTGGAGCATGAGCGCGCCCGCCGTGTGGCGGCGGGCATGTTCAAGACCCAAAGCGGGCTTGCGCTGCTGGATTTGTATTACCCGACGGTCACATAATTTTTCATTGACAGCCTGCCGCCGGGTTCACGCCTGGCGGCTTTTTTCTGCCATGAAGCAAACATGAATATTACGTAAACTTTACGGTTTTGTTGCAAGACTTTGCCCCTGACCGTATAATATAGGTTGCGTCCGGCAGGGTTCCGCCTGCCTTTGGCGTTGAATGTTAGAATCAATGACGCAAACCCCCGCCTGTTGAAAGGAAACTGTATGAATTTTGACCCCCGCCAACTGGTCTATGCCCTGAAGGAAAACGTGCGCAAGGTGATTGTGGGCAAGGACGAGGCCATTGAGTTGGCCTTGATTGCCCTTTTGTGCAAGGGCCATGTGCTGATTGAGGACGTGCCCGGCGTGGGCAAGACCACCCTGGCGGCCGCGCTCTCGCGCTCCCTGGACTGCTCCTTCAACCGCATCCAGTTCACCCCGGACGTGACGCCCTCTGACGTCACCGGCTTTACCATGTACAACGCCCAGTCCGGCGACATGGAATTCCGCCCCGGCGTGGTGATGACCCAGATTTTGCTGGCGGACGAGATCAACCGCACCTCCCCCAAGACCCAGTCCAGCCTGCTGGAAGTGATGGAGGAGGGCCAGGTCACCGTGGACGGCGTCACCCACCAATTGCCCCGGCCTTTCATGGTGCTGGCCACCCAGAACCCCATCGACTTTGTGGGCACCTACCCCCTGCCCGAAGCCCAGATGGACCGCTTCTTCCTGCGCATCATGATCGGCTACCCCTCCATTGAGGAGGAGATGGACGTGCTGGAGCGCTATTCCGCGCCGCAGTCCCCCTTGAAAACCCTGCAGCCGGTCTGCGGTGAAAAAGAAGTCATTGAAATGCAGGAGATGGTGGGCACCGTCTACTGCAGCCGCGAGGTGCGCTCCTACGTGGCCACCATCGCCGCGGCCACCCGCAGCCACCCCTCCCTGCAGCTGGGCGCCTCCCCGCGCGGGGCCATCGCCCTGGTGCGCGCGGCCCAGGCCTGCGCCATCCTGGCCGGACGGCAGTACATCCTGCCGGATGATGTGCGGCGCATGGCGCGCAGCGTCCTGTCCCACCGCCTGGTATTGACCCCGGAAGCCCGGATGAAGGGCACCTCCCCGGAGACCATTTTGCAGCAGCTGCTCGACAGCCTGCCTGTGCCCGGACAGCGCGGATGACAGGCCGTCTCTGGGCGGCGCTGTCGGTGCTGCTGATGACCGGCCTGTCCGCCCTGTCCCTGGGCGGGCCGATTTTCTATTTCATTTCCTGGATGCTGGTGCTGATGCTGGCCTACAGCCTGGTCAGCGTCCTCCTGTCAACCAGGCTGGTCACGCTGTCGCAGGTGCTGTCCTCCCCCCGGGTGGAGCGGGGCGACAGCGCGAGCCTGCACTTGGGCTTGATGAGTAAAAATCCCCTGCCCATGAGCCCGGTGGGCCTGTCGTTAAACCTCATGGACGGGCGCAGCCAGGTCAGCCTCTACCCCGGTTTCTTTGGCGAAAAGCAGGCCGACTTCTCCCTGCGTTTCAACCATGTGGGCCTGTGGGGCTGCGGGGCGGAGAGCATCACGCTGTCTGACATCTTCGGATTGTTCAAAATCAACAAGGAAATCAAAACCAGCCTGCCGCAGATGCTGGTGCTGCCGCGCGGCTTTGAAGTGCAGGCCCTGCCTTTTGCGACCATGGACGACGGCCGCGCCCTGCCCAACCGCAGCGGGGAGGACGTGACCTCGCCCGAGGACACCCGTGCCTACCGCCAGGGCGACCCCTTCAAGCGCATCCACTGGAAGCTGTCCAGCCGCCACCGGGAGCTGGTGGTGCGCCGCTTTGAGGTGCCCGCGCCACCGGACACCCTCATCCTGATGGATGTCACCCAGCCCCTGGGCGGGGAGGACAAACCCGAGGGCCGCCTGCGCCTGCGCGACACCCTGTGCGAGACCGCGCTGGCCGTGGCCTCCATGCAAATGGCGGGGGAGCACCCGGTGCGCCTGCCGCTGTATGGCACCAAGCAGTCCGAGTTCCACGCGGACCGACAGGGTTCCCTGCATTTATTGAAGGAAGAACTGGCCCTCCAGCTGTTTCGCGGGGGAGAGCCCTTTGACAAGGTGCTCAATTTGGAATTGCGCCGTATGCGCCGCACCGGGGCCACGGCAATCATCACCACGCGGCTGGACGCCGCGGTCACCGAGGGCGTCATCAACATCCGCCAGTCTGGCCCCAACGTACGCTTTTACCTGATTACCTTTGATTATGACCACGCGCGCTATACCCCCTACATTGCCCAGCTGCAGCAACGCCTGGTGGAGGTGAACTATGTCACGCCTGCCTAAGGGCATCAGGCAGGAGGCCTTCGGCTTTTTGCTGACCGCCTTCATCGCCTGGGCGCTGTGCCTGCCGGTTTTGCACCTGCTGGGCATCGCGCAGGAGGGCCGCATGGCGCTTTTGTTGGCGCTGGGCGCTTCCCTCATCATCAGCCTCTACCAGCTGGTGCCGGGCAAACTCAGGTTTTTGGGGCCCTTGCTGGTGGTCGCCGCCCTGGTGCTGTCCGGCCTGTTCTGGCCAGGCTCCATGGCCGCGCGCCTGGTCAGCTTCACGCGCGCCTTCCTGTCCGGCGCCGGTCTGTCCCAGGCGGCGCTGCTGTACATGGACGCCCTGCTGCCGCTGATGATGATGCTACTGGCGCTGTTTGCCAGGCTGCTGATGGAGGGCGACCCGGCTTTCACCCTGCCGCTGATGGTGGCGCCGGTGCTGATGCTGTGGTTCCTGGGCGCCAGGGAGCCTTTGTCTGCCTACTTCCCCGCCATCCTCAGCCTGCCGCTGCTGTATGTCTTCATCAGCGTCAAAACCCAGGACAGCCCCCTCATCAAAAAGCCCCGGGGCCTGCTCTTGCGCGCGGTGGCCCTGTCCCTGGCCTTGATGTTCCTGGCCTTTTCCCTCACCCCGCCCCACCGCGTAACCCAGCCCCAGGCCGAGCAAATGGCCAACGACCTGCGGCGAAGGATTGAGGACCTTTTCTTTTTCACCGCCACGCGCAACATGTTCACCCTGAGCAGCCAGGGCTACCAGCCCATGGGCGAGCGCGGCTTGGGCGGCAGGCCCAACATCTCCAATCAACCGGTGATGAACGTGCGCAGCCAGGAGAAGGTCTATTTGCGCGGCACGGCGCTGGACACCTACACCGGGCGCGGCTGGTATGACACCCTGTCCAGCCAGCGCTATGGCTGGCAGAATGTGCGGTACAACGCGGTCAAAACCGAGCTGTTCAACCTGGATCTGCCGGCATCCGAGCGCGTGGAGACGCGGACGGCCAGCATCACGATGCTGCACGACATGCCCTCCACCCTCTTTGTGCCCCAAAGGCTGCGCGACATCACCCTGGGGAGCGACATGGTGGCCTATTTCAACGCCTCCTCGGAATTGTTCATTACCCATGATCTGACAAATGGGGACAGCTATTCCTTCCGCTATGAGCCCTATGTGGCGGGCGAGGCGCGCACCGATGCCCTGGCCGGCAAGCTGGCGCAGGCGGGGCTAAGCCCCGTCCCCCTGAAGGAGGAGTACTTCCACCTGCCCAGCCACCTGCAACCTGACGGCGTGGTGGCCAATCTGGCCCGTGAAATCATCGGGGCTGAAACGCAGCCCTACCGCCAGGCGCTGCTGCTGATGCGGCATTTGCGAACCAACTACGCCTATGAAACGCAGGTGCCCTACGCGCCGGAAAACCAGGATTTTGTGGCCCACTTCCTCTTTGACGTGAAGATGGGTTACTGCACCTATTTCGCCAGCGCCATGACGGTGCTGGCGCGGTCCATCGGCCTGCCCGCCCGCTATGTGGAGGGTTTTCTGGCCAACCCTCAGGGCGCGGACAGCGTGACCTTGACGGGCATGAACGCCCACGCCTGGACGGAAATCTATGTGGCGGGCTTGGGCTGGGTGGTGTTTGACGCCACCGCCACCCAGGGCCAGGATGACCAGTCCGAGGGCGACCAGCCCCCGCCCGAGGGCCAGCAGCCCTCCCCCTCGCCATCGCCGTCCCAGTCTCCCAGCCCCTCCCCCAGCCCCTCCCCCAGCACCGAGCCCAGCGACCAGCCGCAGGACGCGCCCACGCCCACCCCGCCGCCCCAGGACCAGCCCAGCCCGGAGCCCAGCGAGCAGCCGGAGCAGGAGCAAAATAAGCCCGACCAGCCCGACCAGCCCTTCCCCTGGTGGATTTTGCTGGTGCTGGCCACCCTCGCCTTATTGGTCTGGCAAATCCTGCGCGAAGAGCCCGGGCGCAAGGAAAAACGCCTGGCGTCCGCCGGCGCGGTCTTCTCCCTGTATTACAGCGCGCTGCTGGATGTGAACCGCACGGGCGGAAAAGGCATGAAGGCCCAGGAAACGCCGCTGTCCTACATGGCCCGCGTCGCGCCCCGGGATGAGGAGCACCAGGAGATGGCTGGTGTGTACAGCGCCTTTATCTACGGCAAGCGCCAGCCCGATAGGGACGAAGCCGCCTTCGCCGGCAGCCTCTACCGCGCCGCCTGGCGGGGTTTGCCTTGGTATAATAAGGTGTGGCTCAGCTTGGTTCGCGCGCTGATGCCGCTTCGGAACCTTGGCCGCACCCTCACCGGTTTCTTTGCCCGCAGGCCCAAATTTCTGCGGAAAAAATAAAAAACTGTCACATTCCCCTCTCTCCCGCGTCTTTTAATTGAAAGAGAGGTTGCGTCATGAAGAAAAAGACCTTGTTTTGCCTTGCGCTGGCACTGTTGATGCTGCTTGGCAGCTTGCTTGCCAACGCGCTGTCACATCCCATGGAAGTGCTCACACCCCTTACGGACGGGCAATTCCTGCTGGGCATGACGGTGCATCAGGGGCGCTTGTACCTCCGCACCTCCAAGGCCCTGCACGCCTGGACGGAAGAAGGCGGCCTCATCACGCTTGATGAAAATTTGTCCGAGCCATTTTTGGAGGAAACGCCCAATTTCGCCAACCTGGTCAGCGACGGACAGACGCTGTATGGCTACCACCCCTACCAGGGAAAGCTCTATCCCCTTTCCGTGGACAGTGGCGTCACCTATGGTGAACCGCAGACCTTGGATGTTGCGGACTTCACAGTGGACCAGGGGCTGGTGGGTGTCCTGCCAAACCCGGAGCAGATTGTGTTTCACAACGGCCGCCTCTATCTGGTGTTCGCTCCCTCTATGAACAGTGAGGAAGGCAGCCGCCTGGTCTCTTTTGACTTGTCAGACGGCACCAGAAAAGACCACCCGGTGGACAATCTGCTGGCCATCGCCCCCTATGAAAAGGGCCGTTTGCTGTGCCTGGCAGAGCAGCAGCCCGGCATCCTGGCGCCAGCGGGCATCGCGGTGATGGACCCGCAAACCAATGAAACCGCCCTGCTGCATACGCTGAAAGAGCCCTATGAATTTGGAAGCAAGGCCTTGCTGCACGACCCCGCAAACGGCCTCATCTACTACCAGTCCGGCATGCGTCTGCTGGCAGTCGATGCGCAGGGCAAGGAACAGCTGGTTGCTCACCTGGCCGCCGGCTATATGAACATGGGCGCGGGCATCCACCTGCTCTCCCCCGGACTGATCGCCTACGCCCACAACCGGGGCATCAGCGTCCGCCAGACCGTGCCGCCGCAACTTAGACAAAACCAACTGGCCCTGTACGGCACCTGGCAGGATGAAGGCCACGAGCGCGCGGCGCTCACAATGTCCGACACTACTTTTGACTTCATACAAGCAAGCTTAAGCGGCCCCGGCCTGGTGGAAAAGCTGGTCACCGGGGACTCCGGCTTTGATGTGGCCTTCCTGGACGCCGCCAGCATTGACATCCGGGCGCTGGTGGACAAAGGCTTTGCGGCAGCCCTTGACCACAGCCCGGTGCTCACAGGACATATCAACAAACTTTCACCGCGGTTACCAGCCATGGCCGGACAACCGCCCAGGCTGGTGCCGCTGTCTGCCAGCCTGCAGCCAATTTACGCCAACCTGGCCTTGTTTGAGGAAGCGGGCATGGATGTCCCGCGAAGCTTTGAGGGCTTTTTGCGCTTCATCACCGATACCGCGCATGAGGGCAGTGGTTATGAATTGTTTGAATTCAGCCCACAGCGGCGTGAACTGCTGCACACGGCGGTGTCCCTGTGGGCGGCGCGGGCCATCACACAGAACGAAATCCCCACCTTTTCAGACCCGGACTTCCTGCGTGTAATGGAGCTGATCAGGCAGGTCAGGGAAGGCGGCGCGTACAGCGACATCAACCCTAACCAGGTCTTCTTTCCCCATGGCAACGAACTGAACCTGGAATACTGGAGCAGCGACCGCGCCTGGAATAATCATCGGGAGCCGCTCTTCCTGTCCTTTCTGGAGGGCGAAGACCCGCTCCCCCTGCTCAATGTCACCCTGGCCTTCATCAACCCGCACAGCGCGCAGACAGGCCTGGCGATACGCTATCTGGAAGCGCGGGTGAACACCCTGCGCCCTGTCTGGCGGTATTTCCTCTACAAGGAGATGACCCAGCCCCTTCAGGACCCACATTACGACCTGCTCTTGCGCCGCAGCCAATCTTTCCTTGATATGCTGAAAAAGCAGGTGGATTTGGCTGAAAGCGCGGAACAATCCGAGCTTGCAAACCAGCTGGCAGCCTATCAACAAAACTTTGAAGAAGGCAAAGAGAAGAACCGCTACTTAATCAGCGAGGCCATCGCGAAGGAGCTGCAAGCCCTGCTGACACAAGCCGTGGTGGTGGATGCCCGCTTTGCCCAGGTGTTTGACGCCGGTGCGCTGCAAATCCTCTCCCGCGCCCTGGATGGCCTGGTCAGCATGGAAGAGGCAGCGAAAGAACTGGATGGGCGCTTGCAATTGATGGTGAAGGAAGGGGAATGAGCTTTCCATCAAGGTGCCCTACATCTCCTGCAGCCGCCTGGCGTCCGCCATCTCCAAATCCCTGGCGCCCGCCTGGGATTCCAGGTGGTGGGTCAGCTCGTGCTTGAGCACGCCTTCAATCAGGGCATAGCCTTCCTCATCATCGTCAATGTGCGGATAAACCCGCAAAAACGAGCCGTAGAACAGCACAATGCCCCGGCCCATCTGGGGCCCGGCTCGGTATTCGCCCAGGATGAAGGCGGCTTGGCCGGAGGCGGTGTCGTTACGCGCCTTGGCGCCCTCAATCACCCCAACGCCCAGGTTGAGGCCTTCAAAGATTTTCTGCGGAAGCGTTGCGCAGGCCTGCTCCAGCAGCTGGGTGAAGCGGTCCAGGGTGAGCACGGCGGCACCTCCATCAAAACGTCGTCTTTTCCACATTATGCGGCACAGGCGCGCTTCACGCAATCCGCGGCAGGTGCCCAAAAAATAAACCTTGCGCTTTCATTCCTTCTGTGCTATGGTACTTAGGCTGTCAACGCGGGCATGTTTTTTATTCAAGGCCTGCGCAGGACCCAAACGGAGGGAAGTCAAATGGGCAAACTATGTCAAGTATGCGAAAAAGGCACCATGAGCGGCCATAAGGTCAGCCATTCCAACCGCAAGAGCAACCGGATCTGGGCGCCCAACGTCCAGAAGGTTCGTGTGATGCAAAACGGCGCCGCCCGCAGGCTGAATGTCTGCACGCGCTGCCTGCGCAGCGGGAATGTGCTGCGCGCGCTGCCCAGCGTTCGTCCGGACGCCCAGGCCTGAAGCAGTTTTCGCGCAAAGCCGCCAAGCGAGCAAGCTGGCGGCTTTTTGTGTACCATGGAAATCCCATCGCATTGAACTTGAAAGCGCAAATCGGTATAATCAGCACATTCACCGAAGGAGTTTTTCTAACACATGAAATTAGGCATTGTCGGCCTGCCCAACGTGGGCAAGAGCACCCTGTTCAACGCCATCACCAACGCCGGCGCGATGGCGGCCAACTACCCCTTTTGCACCATCGAGCCCAACACCGGCATCGTCACCGTGCCCGACAGCCGCATTGACTGGCTAAGCGACCTGTACAAGCCCAAGAAGACCACCTACGCCACGGTGGAGTTTGTGGACATCGCGGGATTGGTGCGCGGCGCCAGCAAGGGCGAGGGCCTGGGCAACCGCTTCCTCTCCCACATCCGCGAGGTGGACGCCATCGTGCATGTGGTGCGCTGCTTTGAAGATGACAACATCGTCCACGTGGACGGCGCGGTGGACCCGGTGCGCGACATGGAGACCATCACGCTGGAATTGATCCTGGCGGACATGGACACCGTGCAAAAGCGCGGGGAGAAAGCCCGGAAGATGTTCAAGACCGGGGACAAGAAGTTTGAAACGGAAGCCGACATCGCCGACAAGCTGCAAAAGACCCTGGAAAGCGAGCTGCCCGCCCGGCTGTGCCCCTTGTCGCCTGAAGAAAGGGAAATCACAAAGGGCTGGTTTTTGCTGACGGACAAGCCGGTCATCTACGCCGCCAACATCGCCGAAGGCGACATCAGCAAGGATGTTTCCACCCTCAAGCCGGTGCAGGCCCTGATGGCAAAGGCCAAACAGGAGCAGGCCGAGGTGGTGGTGGTGTCCGCCCAGATTGAGCAGGAAATCGCCAGCCTGCCGGAAGATGAAAAGCAAATGTTCCTAGACGAGCTGGGCATCGCCCACTCGGGCCTTGACAGCCTCATCCACGCCAGCTACAAAATCCTGGGCCTGATTTCCTTCCTGACCTCAGGCGAGGACGAGTGCCGCGCCTGGACCATCCAAAAGGGCAGCCGCGCGCCCCAGGCAGCCGGCAAGATTCACACCGATTTTGAGCGCGGCTTCATCCGCGCGGAAATCGTGGCCTTTGAGGCGCTCAAGGAAAACGGCAGCATGGCGCACTGCCGGGAAAAGGGCCTGGTGCGCAGCGAGGGCAAGGACTATGTGATGCAGGACGGCGATGTGACGCTGTTCCGCTTCAACGTGTGATGTTATGAGCAAAATCAGCTATTTTTTCAAGCGCCTGGCCAAAATCGACACGCAGCGCTTCAAGAAAACCTTCGCGAAGCTGCGCCAGATCACCGGCAAGAACCCGGTATCCCTGGCCCTGGACCTGGCCGTTTGCGGCATCCGCTACAACGCCGGGTATATGGATTACATGATCGCGCGCATGGACCGCTTGAACCACGCCCAACGAAAGACCGTCATCACCCGCGGCATCAGCAACGAGATTGTCCGCCGCATGAACGACAAGGCCTATTGGCATTTTTTTGATGACAAGTGCCAGTTCAATGAGCGCTTTGAGCGCTGGGTGCAGCGGGCGTGGATCAAGTCCGACGCCAGCCTGAGCGTGGACAGACTGGCGGACTTCACCAAAGGCAAGGGCCCCCTCTTCATCAAGCCGCTGGAGGGTTCCTCCGGCGTGGGCGTGGAGCGGGTGGAACCAAAAGACTTTGAGGACATCGCGGCCTTTTATGTCAGATTGCGCGGAAAGGGCGACTGCATCGTGGAAGAAACGGTGGTTCAGCACCCGGACATGGCCGCGCTCTACCCCGGCAGCGTCAACACCGTGCGCATCGCCACGATGCTTGGCGACAAAGGCCAGGGCATCGTCTACGCCTTTGTGCGCATCGGCAACGGCCGGGTGATGGACAACGTGGACGCCGGCGGCATGGCGGCGCGCGTGGACCTGGACACCGGCGTCATCAACTCCGTGGCCGCGGACAAGGAAGGCAATGAGTACGCCCGCCACCCGCTGACGGACGCGCCCATCACCGGGTTTAAGCTGCCCCATTTTGAAGAGGCCAAGCAGATGTGCCTGGAGGCCATGAACGTGGTGACCCAGGTGCGCTTTGTGGCCTGGGACGTGGCGCTGACCCCGGAGGGCCCCCGCTTCATCGAAGGCAACTCCTTCCCCAGCCACGCCGTGCCCCAGTTTGCCGCCCACTACCCCGACGGCATCGGCATCCTGCCGGAGTTTGAACGCTTCCTCTCATTTTAAGCCCATGCAAGAAAGCGCCCCTGTCAAGCGTTTGATGGTTGGATGAGACTGACACCAAAGGAGTGAATGCAATGGATTTGATTAAAACCCTGCTGGTCTATATGACGGTGCTGCTCACCTCCTCCACCGCGATGAGCCCCGCCCTGACCCCGCCGCCCGCCGGCATCGCCACTACCGCGCCCACCGCGGTCCAGGCCACCGTGTTTGTGCCCCCGGCGCAGACCTTCGCGCCCATTGTGACCCCGGCCCCCGCCACCGCCACCCCGCGGCTGACCACTTTGTATGTGGGCGACCGGGGCGAAAACGTGCGCGTGATGCAGACAAGGCTGAAGGAGCTGGGCTACCTGACCGGCGCCGTGGACGGCATCTTCGGCAAGGACACCCTGCGCGCCGTTGAGCGCTTCCAGCAATACAACAAGCTGACGGTGGACGGCATCGCCGGCCAGAACACCTTGAACAAGCTGTACTACGACCGCAACGTGGTCTTCGCGCCCGTGGATGTCACCCAGCCGCCGCAGCAGACGACCCGGCCTAACGTGGTGGCCAACGTGCCGGTCTACTATGTCAGCACCGCGGGCACCCGCCTGTTTACCGATGTGGTGCGCTTGTCTGTCGGGCAGACCACCATCCGTGCCAATTCCGCCAACGTGCCCCAGGGCTACGCGCTGACCAGCGCCGCCCAGGTCACCGTGACGGTGTCCGACAACGGCACGCCCAACCCGGCCGCTGTCACCTTTACCTATGCCCAGCAGGTGACCCCGCCGCCAGCCAGCGCGCTGGTCACCATCAACTACCTGGAAAGCGGCACCAACAGGCTGCTCCAGCGCGACACCAAGACCCTTCCCCAGGGCACCAGCACCGTCTCTGCCAATGACAGCCTGGTGCCGCAGGGCTACACCCTGGCCTCCGTGCGCAGTGTCACGGTCACCGTGTCCGCAAACGGCGTCGCCACCCCCTCAACGCTCAGCTTCCTGTATGAGAAGACCGCGGTGACGGTGTCGGTTCCTGTCAACTACGTGGACGTCACCGGCAAGACGCTGGCCTCTGACCAGCTCACCTTCTCCACCGGCTCCCACCCGGTCATCGCCAATGACGGCAACGTGCCAAACGGCTACATCCTGGTGGGCCCCAACACCCAGACGGTTGTCGTGGACCAAAACGGCAACGCCACGCCGCCTTCCATCAAGTTTACCTACCGCGCGCCCGCCACCGCCGATGTGCCGGTGTACTACAAGGACACCAAGGGCACCAGCATCCATGAAGAGGTGCAAAAGCTGAAGGAAGGCAGCAACGTGGTCAACGCCGTGTTCGCCCTGGTGCCTCCCGGCTACGTCCTGGACGGCCTGGGCAGCTACACCGTGCTGGTGGACCAGAACGGCGTGGCCACACCAAACAGCGTGACCTTCACCTTCCAGGCCCCCGCCACCCCGGTGCCGGCGACGGACACTCCCGTCCCCGCGACTGATACGCCGGTGCCCGCAACTGATACGCCTGTGCCCGCGACTGATACGCCTGTGCCCGCGACCGACACCCCCGTCCCGGCGACAACTGAACCCACCGCCGAGCCGACTGCTGAACCCACCGCCGAGCCGACAGCTGAACCCACCGCCGAGCCGACAGCTGAACCCACCGCTGAACCCACCGCTGAGCCCACCGCTGAGCCCACCGCGGAACCCACAGCCGAACCCACCGCCATCCCCGGCGACAAGGCCACCATGCTGCCGGACTACCAGACCCTGCGCTTCAAGGAAGGCAGCTACCCGGTCTACACCGGCCCCGGCACCAACTACTACCGCGTGGACAACGCCACCGTGGCCGGCGGCAACTGCCGCCTGTACGGCCACATCGGCGACTGGCTGCTGATTGGCTACGGCACCTCGGGCGGCGGCTACCGCATCGGCTACATCACCAAGGACGCGCTGCCGGATGGCATCACCACCGAGGAAGTCAAACTGGGCTATGAGGCGCGCGTGCTGGCCACCAACACCAAGATGACCGATGATCCCATCATCAACCCCATCTTCTGGGGCGAGCAGCCCGCCGGCAGCACCGTGTATGTGCTGGCCTACATGAAGGACAACGACCACTTCGCCTACATCGAGGTGCCCGATTTTGAAAACGGGCAGCCGGTGCGCGGCTTCATCAACAAGAGCAGGCTGCAATAACAGTCCGACAATACACACCAGCGACCGGCCGGAAACGGCCGGTTTTTTCATGCAAAGAATTGCCATAATGATTTCAATGCAACGAAAAGTTGGCAGCCGTCCAGCCGGCGCTCAGTCTGTCAAAACCAATTCCCGGGAGGTATCAGAGGGTCAAACCCTCTGATTATAATCCGCGGCAATGACATGCGCGGTGCCGCGGATTTAGGCGTTTACGCTGAAACATTCCGCGAATTTCTGCTGACCGTGAGCCAAAGCGAGCAGGTGGAAATACCCGTTTCTTCCAAAACAAAGAAGTGCCCGCAGACACTTCTTTGACATGCAGGGCGGCAGCCGTCCGGCTGCCGCCCTGATTGATTCCCTTAGGGATTACTTGCCTTTGTTGCCGTTCCCGTTGTTGCCGTTGTTGCCGTTGTTGTTGCCCGGGCCCTTGTTGGGGTTGGGCTGGCGCAGGTTGCGCGGGGCGGGCTCATAGATGCTGTCCAGGAAGTCCCAGACTTCCTGCCTGGAGTAGAAGGTACGGTATTCCACCTGCGCCTTGTACCACACCAGGGAGCGGTAGACGCCAGGGCCGCCGGGCAGGAAGTTCTTGTTGCCCTTGGTCTGCTTCCAGTGCGCCCAGGCGGACACGGTCTGGCCGTGGTTGAGCGCGGCGCCTTCCGTCACTTCTTCGGTTTCTTCCTCATCAGTGGGGTCAACAGGCGTCAGGCCTTCCATCACCGTCACGGTGATGACCGCGGTTTCCGCCAGGGTGTAATAGGTGCGCTGCCCGGAGTTGTCATGCTGCAGGGTGATTTCGTAGCGGACGACGACGTCATAATCACCCGGCTCGGCGCCCAGCAACACTTGAGCGGTGGACACAAAGGCCTTCTGGCGCGCGCCTTCAAAGGCAGCGCTTTCGCCTTCAAGTTCGATTTCGGTTTCTACCGCGGTGTCATACAGGTCAACCCCCAGCCACTCATCCGATACAAAATGCAGCCACTGGTTCTCGTGCTTGTTGCTGTCGTAGGTGGTGGTGGCGGTGAGACGCAGCGGCTGGTCCTGGTAGACGGACAGGGTATCCGGCAGGATGACTGTGGTCACTTCATAATCGGGCGGGCCGGCAACCGGGGACAGGGTCTGCGCGATGGCGGGCACAAGGCCCACCAGGAGGGCGAGCGCCAGCAGGGCGCTGAATACTTTGTTCTTCGTCATGGGCGTTCTCCTTTCGCAAGTTAAGCTTGCATGGTATATGTACCGCGCTGCCGGCCTGCTAATCATCCCTCGCGCAAGCCTTACATCTTTCTCACATTGTTGTGTGGCTGGCAAAGGCCGCGCCATCCATCCCGTTTTAATCATTCTTTAATCCGCGCTCCGCTTGTGCCTTAATCTTGACTGGATAAGATACAGCCAGACACAAGGTAAGGAGGACACACCATGGAACATTTTGAACTGGTTGAAAAGCTGCGCCAAAAGGCCAACGTGACCTATGAGGAAGCCAAGAACGCCCTGGAGCAATCGGACTGGGACCTGCTGGACGCCCTGGTGCTGCTGGAAGGCGCCGGAAAAATCAACCAGGAGCCCTCCGACAGCTTCACCACCAAGAAGGAGCCCGCGCCCGAGCGCCCGGCGGAGCAGGACCTGCGCGGCAGCTTCACCCGCTTTTTCGCCTACATCGCCGAGCTCATCAACAAGGCCAACGCCATCAACCTGGACGTCTGCAAAAACGGGAAGACCAGCTTCTCCATGCCGCTGACGGTGCTGATTCTGCTGCTCATCTTCATGTTCTGGTGGGTGGTGCCGCTGATGGTGGTGGGGCTGTTCTTGGGCTTCCGCTACAGCTTCCGCGGCCACAAGGTGACAAGCGCCGTCAACAAGGCCATGGACAAGGCCGCGCAGACGGCGGAAACCATCAAGACCAACATCAACAAGAACGACGGCCAGCAGTAATTGTTGGCGCCTGTACGGGGGCTTCCCGTACTTTTTTCATTTGATTGCGGCGCGTACCCGGCTGTGGCACAATCAAGGCAGCACGCAAGGAGGTGAACATGATGCACAAAATCCTGCTGGTGGAGGACGAGCCCAACATCGCCCGCTTTGTGGAGCTGGAGCTTTCCCACGAGGGCTATGAGGTCACCAAGGCCGAGGACGGCCGGGAGGGCCTGAAGCTGGCGGAGGAAGGCAGGTTTGACCTGGTGCTGCTGGACATCATGCTGCCGGGGCTCAACGGCCTGGAAGTGCTGCGCCGCCTGCGCAGGACAAGCCAGCTGCCCGTCATCATGCTGACCGCCCGGGACGCCGTCATGGACAAGGTGACCGGCCTTGACATGGGCGCGGACGACTACATCACCAAGCCCTTCTCCATAGAAGAATTATTGGCCCGCATCCGCACGGCGCTTCGCAAGCAGGTCAAGCAGGAGAGCGCCCAATTGACCTACGGACCCCTGTCCCTGGACGTGCTGCGCCATTTGGTGACGGTGGAGAGCGACACGGTGGAGCTAACCGGGCGGGAGTTTTCCCTGCTGCAATCGCTTCTGGAAAACCAGGGCATCGTGATGACCCGGGAAACCCTGATGGACCGGGTCTGGGGCTATGATTTTGTGGGTGAGACCAACCTGGTGGACGTCTACATCCGCTACCTGCGCGCCAAGATCGCCGAGAAAACTGATAAAAAGCTGATCCAGACCGTGCGCGGCGTGGGCTATGTCCTGCGCGAGGAAGAGGGCGCATGAGCGAAAACAAGCGCATGCACTCCATCGCCCGGCGCGTCTCGCGCAGCTTTCTGCTGCGCGTGGTGTTCACCCTGGTGGTGACCAACCTGGTGCTGCTGATGACCGCCCTGGGCTGGACGGCCTACACGGCGGAAAAGGCCGCCCTGGGGGAGGCCTGGCAGGCGGAGCTTGTGCGCGACATCAAAGCCGACACCAACCTGCGCAGCTGGGACTTCATCAACAGCATCGAATACACCTATGGCCTGAAAAACGGCGAGGCGCACAGCCTGGACGCCGGCCCCATTTTAACCATGGCCATCCGCGCCATGAATGCCCTGCTGATCGCCGAGGCCGTGCTGGTCTTCTTTCAGTACCGGGGCTTTCGCCGGCGGACCCTCTACCTGCTCACCCCGCTGCGCCAAATCTCCCAGACCGCGGAGGAACTAAGCCGCGTCCGCTTTGACGAGACGGCCTTCCACAGCCTGGAGGACGCGATCGAAAACCTGTCCGTCCAGTCGCCCTCGGCCAGGCTGTCCACCGGGCAAAGCGAGCTGTCGGGCCTGGAGAACGCCGTCAACAACCTGATTTCCCGCATGCATGAGGCCTACAAACAGCAAACCCGCTTTGTGTCCGACGCCAGCCATGAACTGCGCACCCCCATCGCCGTGATCAGGGGTTATGCCGACCTGCTCTCCCGCTGGGGCAAGGACGACCGCAAGGTGATGGACGAATCGGTGGAGGCCATCAAGGACGAGGCGGACAACATGCAGCGCCTGGTGGAGCAGCTGCTGTATTTAGCCCGCGGGGACGCCGGGCGCACGCCCTTTGTGCCCGCCAAGGTCAACCTTTCAGAGCTTGTGAAGGAGGCCTACGAGGAATACCAGCTCATCAACACCAACCACAGTTGGAAGCTGCGCCTGGACGAGGGCGTGTACGTCTACGGGGATGAGGCCATGCTCAAGCAGGCCCTGCGCATCCTGGCGGACAACGCCATCAAGTTCTCCCCGCAAAATTCCACCATCACCCTGCGGGTGTTCAAGGATGACAAGGGCTTTGGCTGCTTCTGGGTGCAGGACAACGGCGAGGGCATCAAGCAGGCGGACCTCTCCCACATCTTTGAGCGCTTCTACCGCTCCGACCCCGCCCGCTCCCGCGGGGGCACGGGGCTGGGCCTGTCCATCGCCAAGTGGATTGTGGACCGCCACCAGGGCCACATCGATGTCTTCTCCGCCGAGGGCCTGGGCACCCGCTTCACCGTGAACCTGCCTAATTACAACCCTGCCTTGCATGACCAGCCCGCGGTTGTGGAAAAAGCGACAACCGCGTAGTTTCATCCGCCTTTTACACCGCCGGCCCACAGGCCGGCAATTTTTATGCAGTAATGAATATTTTCAGATTGAAGCCCGGGTAAGAACATGATATTCTACTCGCAACCAGGCACAAAAAACGAACTTTGATTCCGACACGACCGGGCCGGTGCCGCCGGACATCCCAGAGCTTCATGCCGGAGGAACAAACCATGAACCAGGAAAGGCACCGGCAGCCCCACCTGGCCTTTGTGAGGTACGCATGAACCGGATCACCTTTGTTGTGGGCCACTTTGGCAGCGGGAAGACCGAGTTCGCGGTCAACTACGCCCAGCACCTGGCCAAAACCACGCCCCAGGTCACCCTGATTGACATGGACATCGCCAACCCCTACTTCAGAAGCTATGACGTGCGCGACCAGTTGGAGGCCGCCGGGGTCACCGTCATCAACGGCGGCTACATCCACCAGGCCGACCTGCCCAGCCTGTCGCCGGAGGCCTACCGGGTCTTCACCGACACCGCCATCACCGGCATCTTTGACGTGGGCGGCAACGACAACGGCGCGCGCGTGCTGGGCTACTACAGTGAGGAGATTGACCAGACCCACCCGGAGGTCTGGTGCGTCATCAACCCCATGCGCCCGGAGACGGCAACAGTGGAAAAAACCCGGCAGATGATCAAGCGCATCGAGGCCGCCGCCAGGACCAAGGTGACCAGCCTCATCCTCAACGCCCACATGTTTGAGCACACGACCAGCCGGGACATCAACGAGGCCTACGCGGCTTTCAAAATTTTTGAAAACGTGGACGCATTGCCCCTCAAGTATGTTATGATACATTCACAAGTACAAAAAAAAGACATTCAGGTTCCCGAGGCGCTTTTGTTTACGATTGACACCTATATGCAAAAGCCCTGGGAGACGGAAAGGTGAACATGAAAGGCAGAGTCACATTCAAGGAAAACACCTGCAAGGGCTGCGCTTTGTGCACCACGGTGTGCCCGGTCAAGATCATCGCCATCAACCAGACGGTGCTCAACAAGAAGGGCTACTACCCCGCGGGCATCAAGGAGATGGAGAAGTGCATCGCCTGCGGCAACTGCGCCCGCTTTTGCCCTGACAGCGTGATTACTGTGGAAAGGCTGGACCAGCAATGAGACGTGAACTGTGGAAGGGCAATGAAGCCATCGCCGAGGCCGCCATCCGTGCCGGCTGCCGGTTCTACTTTGGCTACCCCATCACCCCGCAATCTGAAATCCCCGAGTACATGGCGGCCCACCTGCCCGAGCGCGGCGGCGTGTTCCCTCAGGCGGAGTCGGAAATCAGCGCCATCAACATGGTCTACGGCGCGGCCGGCGCCGGCGCCCGGGTGATGACCTCCTCCTCCTCCCCGGGCGTGAGCTTAAAACAGGAAGGCATCTCCTTCATCGTGGGCGCGGAACTGCCCGCGGTGATTGTCAACGTCATGCGCTCCGGCCCCGGCCTGGGCGGCATCCAGCCGGCCCAGGGCGACTACTTCCAGGCCACCCGCGGGGGCGGCAACGGCGACTACCACCACCTGGTGCTGGCGCCCAACTCCATCCAGGAAGCGGTGGACCTGATGCAGCTGGCCTTTGAACTGGCCGACAAATACCGCAACCCCGTGATGATCCTGGCCGACGGCATGATTGGCCAGATGATGGAGCCGGTGGAGTGGAAAAAGGCGGAAATCACCGAGGCCCGCGTCTACCCCGAGTGGGCCACCACCGGGCGCGGCGGCCGGGAGAACCACCGCATCGTCAACTCCCTGTACATTGAATCCGAAATCATGGAAGCCCACGTGCACCACCTGTTTAGCAAGTACAAGGCCATGGAAGAAAACGAAGTCCTGTACGAAGAATCCGGCATCGAGGACGCCGAAGTGGTGCTGGTGGCCTACGGCGTGCCCGCGCGCATCGCGGACAAGGCGGTGGAGCTGCTGAAAGAAGAGGGCATCAAGGCGGGGCTCTTCCGCCCCATCACCCTGTGGCCCTACCCCAAAAAGCGCCTGAACGACATCGCCTCGCTTGACCATGTCAAAAATTTTGTGGTGGTGGAGCTGAGCATGGGCCAGATGCTGGAGGACGTCCAGCTGTCCGTCAACGGCAAAAAGCCGGTCCACTTCCACGGCCGCCCCGGCGGCGCCATCCCCAGCCCGGGTGAGGTCAAGGACGCCGTGAAGAAGTTCATCGGGAGGGAATCGTAAGTGAGTAAAATCGTATATACCAGGTCCAAGGGCCTGACGGATGTGGAGACCCACTACTGCCCCGGCTGCACCCACGGCATCATCCACAAGCTGGTGGCGGAGACCATGGTAGAACTGGACATCGTGGAGGACACCATCGGCGTATGCCCCGTGGGCTGCTCGGTGTTCGCCTACAAATACTTCGCCTGTGACATGCAGGAAGCAGCCCACGGGCGCGCCCCGGCCGTCGCCACGGGCATCAAGCGCGTCCACCCGGACAAGCCCGTCTTCACCTACCAGGGCGACGGCGACCTGGTAAGCATCGGCATGGGCGAAATCATCCACGCGGCGGCCCGCGGCGAAAAAATCACGGTCATCTTTGTCAACAACGCCATTTACGGCATGACCGGCGGCCAGATGGCCCCCACCACCCTGGTGGGCCAGAAGACCACCACCAGCCCCTTTGGCCGCGACGCCGCCCTCACCGGCAACCCCATCAGGATGTGCGAGATGATCGCCACCCTGGACGGCGCCGCCTTTGTCGAGCGCGTCACGGTGACCGATTCCAAGAGTCTCCTCCGCGCCAAACGCGCCATCAAGCGCGCCTTTGAGCTGCAGCAGCAAAACGCGGGCTTCACCTTTGTGGAGGTGCTGTCCACCTGCCCGACCAACTGGGGCATCAACCCCCGCCAGGCGCTGACCTGGCTGAACGAAAACATGATCCCGGTCTATCCGCTGGGCAACTTCAAGGATGTGAAGGTGGACAAGGCATGAAAAACGAGATTATTGTCTCTGGCTTTGGCGGCCAGGGCGTCTTGAGCATCGGCAAGATGATCGCGGAAGCCGGCAACATCGAAAACCTGGCGGTCTCCTGGCTGCCCAGTTACGGTCCTGAAATGCGCGGCGGCACCGCCAACTGCACCGTGGTGGTGGCCGACAGCAAAATCGGCTCCCCGCTGACGGACCGGCCGGACATCCTGATTGCCCTCAACCGTCCCTCCCTGGACAAGTACATGCCCATGGTGCGCCCGGGTGGGCTGATGATTGTCAACCAGAAGCATTCTGAGCCCACGGCGGATTTCCGTGATGACATCCGCGTGATGGTGCTGGATTCCAGCCAGATCGCCATGGACCTGGGCAACCTGATTGTGGCCAACGTGGTGATGTTTGGCGCCTTTGTGGCCTTGAGCGGCGTCGTCAGCATGGACACCGCCAGGCAGGTACTGAAGGAGACCTTTACCGGACGCAAGGAAAAGCTGCTGGACCTCAACTTCCAGGCCCTGGAAGCGGGGGCAAACAGCGTCAAGGAAACGCAAGGAGCGTAAAAAAATGAATATCTTCACAATGAACCTGGGTTCCACGTCGACCAAGGTTGGGCTTTTTGCGGGCAAAAACGAAGTGGTGACGCACACCTTCCGCCATGACAAGGCGCAGCTGTCGGCCCTTGGCGGGGTGGAGCAGCAAAAGGACTACCGCAAGCGGCTGATTGAGGACTGGCTCACAGAGCAGGGCAAAAGCCCAGCGGATTTTGATGTCTATTCCGTGCGCTGCGGCCTCATCCGCCCGGTGAAGGGCGGCCTCTACCGCATCAGTCAGGCGGCGGTGGACGACGCGATGTCGGGCAAATATGAGATGCACGCCGCCAACCTGGGGCTGATGATCGGATTGGAGTGGAGCCAGACCTATGGCATCCCCGCCATCTTTGTGGACGCCCCGGTCACGGATGAATTGATGCCCAAAGCTAGAATCACCGGCTTTGCCGGCACCCAGCGCCGCAGCGTGCTGCACGCCCTCAACGCCAAGCGCACCCTGCGCATGCACTGTGAAAAGACCGGGCAGGACCCGTTCAACAGCAGTTTCGTGGTCATCCACATGGGCGGGGGCATCACCGTCAGCGCGATCAGAAACCTTGAAATCATCGACGTCAACAACGGCGTGGACGGCGAAGGCCCCTTCTCCCCCGAGCGCGCGGGCAGCCTGTCAAACGCCATCGTGTTAAACCTGGTCAAGGAGAACCAGGGCGACACCAAGAAGGTGCGCGACCTGCTCTACCAAAAAGGCGGGCTGGTGTCCTACTTTGGCACCAATGAAGTCCGCTACCTGCTTCCCCGCGCCAAGGAAGAGCCCGAAGTCCGCCTGGTGCTGGATGCCATGGTGTACAACATTGTAAAGCAGGCCGCCGCCATGGCCATGGCCTTGGAAGGAAAAGTGGACGGCATCCTGCAAACCGGCGGCATCGCCTACAACCCGGACATCACCGAGGCCATTGCCAATCAGTGCGCCTGGATCGCGCCCTCCTTCGTCTACCCGGGCGAGGAGGAATTGCAGGCCCTGGCCGAAGGCGCGGTGCGTTATTTGACCGGCGGGGAGCAGGCCAAAACGCTGGAAGACAGCCATGTTTGAGAACTTCGTCATCCCCGGGAACGCCGTCGCGGCCGTCGCCGCGGCGGAGGATGCCGAGGTGCTCTCCGCCCTGAAGATGGCCCAGCAGGCGGGGCTGAAAAAAGCGTATTTGACCGGCAACAAAGAGCGCGTCACCGCCTTGATGCGTGACCTCGGCATGAATCCTGAGGGTATTGAGGTCCTGGACGCCCAGGACAGCGTTCAGGCCAGCCGCCTGGCGGTGAAGCTGGTGAGGGAGGGCCGGGCCAACCTGCTCATGAAGGGCCTGGTGGACTCCGCCATTTTACTCAAAGCCGTGCTGAACAAAGAAGAGGGCATCATGGAAGGCCGGCGTCTGTCCCACGCCGCCCTGATGAAGGTCCCCGGCCACAAGCCCTTTGTCATCGCCGATGGCGCGGTCAACATCGCCCCGGGCGTGGAAGAAAAAATCGACATCATCGAAAACACCCTGCGCCTGACCCGCGCCCTGGGCATTGACCAGCCCGCCGTACTGTTGATTTCCGCGGTTGAAAAAATCAGCCCCAAAATGCAGTCCACCCTGGACGCGCAGGCCATCATGGCACACTACCAAAACGACAAACGCCTGAAGGCTGCCGGCCCCATGGCGCTGGACATCGCCGTCAGCAAGGAAGCCGCCCGCCACAAGGGCTACGACAACCCCCTGGCCGGCGAGGGCGACATCCTGCTGATGCCCAACATCGAGAGCGGCAACGTGCTGTACAAGTCTCTTATCCACTTTGCCAAGGCCCAGGCCGCCGCCCTGGTGCTGGGCGCCGCCGCCCCCATCGTGATGACCTCACGCTCGGACACCCAGGATGTCAAGTTCCACTCCATTTTGCTGTCGGCCTTGATGGCGGCGCGATAAGGAAATAAATCACCTTGAACCGGGCCGCGATTGGCAGCCCGGTTTTCTTGTTGTTTCAAGGATTGTTTGTTATAATCCCCCATGTTGGGCAAAGCTGAACGCAGGCTTTGCGATTGGAATTTTTTGGAAGAAAGGATGTCTCATGCACACAGAAGACTTCCTGCGGGAAATCACCGCGATCCGCGGCCTGTCCGGGGATGAGGGGCTGGTCGCGGACTTTGTCAAAGCGCAGTTTGAGCCCCTGTGCGACGAGGTGCGCGTTGACAGCATGTTCAACGTCATCGCGCGCAAAAAAGGCCCCGGCCCCCGGGTGATGTTCGCCGCGCACATGGATGAAATCGGCCTGATGGTGGTCAACATTGAGGAAGACGGCTCCCTGCGCATGGGCCAGGTGGGCGGGGTGGACCCGCGCATCCTGCCCGGCCAGCGCGTCACCGTCTTTGGCAAGAAAAAGCTCATGGGCGTCATTGGCGCCAAGGCACCCCACCTCTTAAGCGATGAGGAGCGCAAGAAGAACTACCTGCGCGAGGACCTCTACGTGGACCTGGGCATGGACGCCGAAAAAGTCAAGAGCCTGGTCAGCATCGGCGACCAGATCCAGCTGGAGCACCGCTACACAGCCTTGCAAAACGGCCGCGTCAGCGTGAAAACCGCGGACGACCGCGCCTGCGTCGCCATCCTGTATGACGCGCTCAAGCGCCTGCAGCACATCCACCACGAGGCCGACCTCTACTTTGTGGCCACCGCCCAGGAGGAAGTGGGCAGCCGCGGCGCCCTGACCTCCGCCTACTCGGTGGAGCCGGATTACGCGGTGGCGCTGGATGTCTGCCACGCGGACACCCCCGGCGCGCCCAGCACCCGCACCCACAAGCAGGATTCCCTGGTGGCCTCCATGGGGCCCTACATCCACCCGGTGCTGCGCCAAAAGCTGGTGGACACCGCGAAGGACAACAACATCACCCTGCAGACCGCCGTTGTCCCACGCTACACCTCAACAGACGCCGACGACATCGGCATCTCCCGCGCGGGCGTGCCCACAGCCCTGCTGGAACTGCCGCTCAAGTACATGCACACCACGGTGGAGCAGCTGGATTTGAACACACTCAAAGAAGGTGGCAGGCTGCTGGCGCAGTTCGCGGCCGCCGTGTCATCTTCCTGGGAGGATGAATTATGGACCTGAAAACACTGTGTGAGGCCTTTGGCCCCTCCGGCGCGGAACACGAGGTAAGGGCGCTCATCAAGGAAGCCGCCATAAAGCTCTGCGATGATGTCAGCATCGACCGCAGCGGCAACGTGGTCGCCCGCAAGAAGGGCACCGACGCCCGCAAGCCCAGCGTCACCTTCGCCGCCCACATGGATGAAATCGGCTTCATCGTCACCGGGCACACGGAGGACGGCATGCTGCGCTTCCGCCCCATCGGCGGGGTGGACCCGCGCGTGGTTGTCAGCAAATGGGTGGCCCTGGGCAAGGACCGCACAAAAGGCGTCATCGGCGCCATGGCCATCCACCTGCAAACCCCGGCCGACCGCGAGCGCGTGCTGGACTATGACAACCTCTTCATCGACATCGGCGCCAAGGACAGCAAGGAGGCCGAAAAGCTCTGCCCCCTGGGCACCTACGCCGTCTTTGACACGCCCTACACCGAGTTTGGCGACGGCTTTGTCGCCGCCCGTGCCCTGGATGACCGGGTCGGCTGCTTGAACCTGCTGGAAGTCTTGAAGAGCGACTACGCCGGGGACCTGTGCTGCGTCTTTGTCACCCAGGAAGAGGTCGGCCTGCGCGGCTCCCAGGGCGCCGCCTTCCACATCCAGCCGGACATCGCCATTATCCTGGAAGGCACCGCCGGCAACGACCTGGGCGAGACGCCCTCCCGCTTCCAGGTGGTCAGACCCGGCGAGGGCGTGGCCATCAGCTTCATGGACCATGCCAGCATCGCCGACCGTGAGCTGTTTGTGAAGATGCAGGACGTCGCCCGCGAACAGGGCATCCCGCACCAAATCAAGCGCGCCATCACCGGCGGCAATGACGCGGGCAGCTTCCAGCAAACCGGCAAGGGCGCCAGGACCTGCGTGCTGTCCGTCCCCTGCCGCTACATCCACTCGGGCAACAACGTGGCCAAGCTTTCGGACATTCAGGCGCAGGGCGAGCTTGCCCGGGCCTTCCTAAACAGTTTATAAGACGGAGGAAATGACAATGTTACGGGATACTTTGCAGATTTTGCTGGCTGCCTACGGCCCCTCCGGGCATGAAAGCGCCGTGGCCGACGCCGTGCGCGAGCTGCTGGAAGGCCATGTCGACAGCATGAAGACCGACGCCCTGGGCAACCTCATCGTCGAAAAATTCGGCACCGATGAAAACGCCAAGACCATCATGATTTCCGCGCACATGGACCACATCGGCCTGGTGGTGACGGACATCGAAAAAGAAGGTTTCCTGCGCGTGAACGCCGTGGGCGGCATCAGCCCCCTCTTTGTGCGCGGCCGCAAAGTTGTCTTCAAGGACGGCCTGCCCGGCGTGTGCGCCCTGGAGCCCAACACCAAGAACAAATCAACGCCCGACTTGTCCGACCTCTTTGTGGACATCGGCGCCGAGAGCCGCGAGGAGGCCGAAAAGCTGGTTTCCATCGGCGACATGGCCGTCTACGCCCCGGACTTCACCGCCCTGGGCAAGCACAAGGTGGCCTCCCCCGCCATGGACGACCGCTGCGCCTGCGCCCTGCTGTGCGAACTGCTCATGTACGCCGAAGGCCAGAAGCACAACATCGTCGGCGTTTTCTCCACCCAGGAGGAAGTCGGCCTGCGCGGCGCCAAGGTGGCCGCCTACACCGTGGAGCCCGACATCGGCCTGGCGCTGGACGTCACCGCCTGGGGCGACACGCCCGAGACCAAACTGCCCGCCGTCAAACTGGGCCAGGGCCCGGCCGTCAAAATCATGGACCGCAGCATGATTGCCAGCCCCGCCGTCCGCGAAAAGCTGTTTGAAGCCGCCGACCTCGCCGGCGTCGCCGTCCAGCGCGAAGTGCTGGCCTTTGGCGGCACTGACGGCGGCGCCATCCAGCTAAGCCGCGGGGGCGTGCCCACCGGCACCCTTTCCATCCCCTGCCGCTACGTACACTCTGCCAACGAGGTCATCGACATGCGCGACATGGAAGGCGCGCTGAAGGTGCTGCTGCAATTTGTGGACCTCGCATAATAAAGGAACAAACATGAAAAACATCACCGCCAAACAGCTGCGCAGCCTCTTCATCGAGTTTTTCGTTCAGAAGGGCCACAGCGTCATCCCCTCGGCCTCCCTCATCCCCGAAAACGACCCCACCGTCCTCTTCACCACCGCGGGCATGCACCCGCTGGTGCCCTACCTCATGGGCCAGAAGCACCCCGCCGGCAACCGCCTCACCAACGTGCAAAAGTGCGTGCGCACCGGCGACATTGACGACGTGGGCGACAAGAGCCACCTCACCTTCTTTGAGATGATGGGCAACTGGAGCCTGGGCGATTATTTCAAGGACGAGATGATCCCCTGGTCCTGGGAGTTCCTCACCTCCAAGGACTGGCTGGGCCTGGACCCCGACAAGCTGGCCTTCTCCGTCTTTGAAGGCGACGAGGACGCCCCCCGCGATACCCAGAGCTTTGACCTCTGGGTCAAAGCCGGCGCCAAGCCCGAGCAGATTTTCTTCCTGCCCAAGGAGAACAACTGGTGGGGGCCTGCCGGCCTCACCGGCCCCTGCGGCCCGGACACCGAGATGTTTATCGTCCGTGACCAGGAGCCCTGCGGCCCTGATTGCTCCCCGGCCTGCTCCTGCGGGCGCTACCTGGAAATCTGGAACGACGTCTTCATGCAGTACAACAAGCAACAGGACGGCTCCTACGTTCCCCTCTCCCAGCAGAACGTGGACACCGGCATGGGCCTGGAGCGCACCATCCTCGTCCTCACCGGCAAGGACTCCGTCTATGAGACCGACCTGTTTTCCAACATCATTGCCAAAATTGAGGAGCTGTCCGGCAAAACCTACCAGGGCGCTGATGAGGACACCCTGCGTTCCTTCCGCGTCGTCGCCGACCACATGCGCACCGCCACCTTCATCCTGGGCGATCCCCGGGGCGTGCCGCCGTCCAACGTAGACCAGGGCTATGTCCTGCGCCGCCTCATCCGCCGCGCCGTCCGCCATGGCATGCAGCTGGGCCTCCCCGATGACTTCACCGCGGAAATCGCCATCGTCATCATCGACCAGTACCAGGACGTCTACCCGGAGCTCAGGGCCAACCGCTCCTTCGTGCTGGAGCAGCTGCTGCTTGAAGAAAAGCGCTTTGCCCGCACCCTCAGCCAGGGCATGCGCGAGTTTGATAAAGTCCTCCACCGCATGGAGAGCGCCATCAGCGATTTCACCAGGCTGCGCGACACCATGAAGGAGACCCTCTTCACGCCTGAGGTCATCCAGAACATCAACCAGGCGCGGGAGGCCGCCAAGAATGTGGGCTCCACCCTGCGCCCCATGCCCGAGCTTCTCCCCATGATTGAGGAATTCAAAAAGCTGGACGAGGCCTTCACCACCCTTGAGATCTTCCGCGGCAAGCTGGAAAACCACTTGAAGGGCATGAAGACCATCCCCGGCCGGGACGCCTTTAAGCTCTATGACACCTACGGCTTCCCGGTGGAAATCACCATGGAACTGGCGCGCGAGCATGGCCTTAAGGTAGACCAGGATGCCTTTGAAGAGCGCTTCAAGCAGCATCAGAAGACCAGCCAGGCCGGCGCGGAGCAGCGCTTCAAAGGCGGATTGGCCGACAACTCCGAGCAGACCACCCGGCTGCACACCGCGACCCACCTTCTGCAGGCGGCCCTGCGCCAGGTTTTGGGCGAAGAAGTCCACCAGAAGGGCTCCAACATCACCGCCGAGCGCCTGCGCTTTGACTTCACCTTTGGCCGCAAGATGACCCCCGAGGAAGTCCAGCAGGTGGAAGCCCTCGTCAATGACGCCATCAAGGCCGACGCGCCCATCTCCTTTACCGAAATGACCGTGGACGAAGCCAAGGACAGCGGCGCCATCGGCCTGTTTGAAGACCGCTACGGCGACAAGGTCAAGGTCTACTCCATGGGCAATTTCTCCAAAGAAATCTGCGGCGGCCCCCACGCCAACACCACCGGTGAGCTCGGCAGCTTCAAGATTCAAAAGGAAGAGGCGTCGTCTGCCGGGGTTAGAAGGATCAGGGCGGTTATTGGCGTCTGAGAGTCAAGTGAGTAAATAAGTTAACAAGTTTTTTGTGGGGGAAGGCTTTTTGAAAAAAGCCTTCCCCCACACCCCCTTCAAAAAACCTTAGTCACAACGCAGAGCGAGTACAGCCTTACAGCACATTAGAAAACAGGATGTTGCGTTTGGATCAAACTCACTAAACCCTCGCGAAATTTACACATCATGTTATGAGATAGATCAGACTTGTGATAAACTACAGCAAAATACATTTATCTGTCAGAAAGTGAAACCAATGAAGATAAAGAAGGTATTGCTCATACTCGCTGTAATCATTTTGATTATCAGCGTATTGTTATTTGTGTTGAGCAGAGTAAGGTTTATCTCAATCAGTTAAAAGGAAAGTGGACAAATGGAAAAAAAAGCTTGGTTTAAGAACGCTCTTAAGAAAGCGCCAAAAAAATGGTTGATTTTGGCAATTGCCGTTGTTCTTACAGTTTCATTCATCTCCGGTCGAGCAGTTAGAAGCAATCGCATCAAAACGCGTTTTGCAAGCAGCTTAATAGAAGCATTGAGCCTGGATGAACTATCAACATCAGAACTTGTTTACAACGGCATCGCAACAGTAAATCATCAAGACAGTGATAAACCCCATTATTTTATCTTGTACAATTCCGTACTTAAAGTCGGTATTCAGATGGACGACATCAACTTTGAAGTCAATCCAGCTGAAAAATCAGTGAACATCCTCTTACCGGAAGTGAAAATTTTGGAAGTTGTGATTGACCCAAATTCGATTGATTTCATACCGGATAGTTTTAGCGCAGATTTGAAAACAGCCATAGTGGACAGCAAAAATGATGCAATCGCAAAATCTTCTGATACTCCGGAACTTATGAGAACCGCAAAAGAAAACCTCAGGTCAATTATAGAAGCGTTGACTTTACCGTTGATTCAATCTGAAGGATATAAAATAACGTGGAATGAAACGAACGGGGATGTATAGAATTATGAAAAGAATGGTATCAATTGGCATCTTGTTACTGGTTCTCGTCATAACTCTGGCCGGGTGCAGAGCGCCAGTAAAGGACAGCGGTTTCCCTCAACTCAGGACCATCTGTGAATTAGCGAGCTTGAAAGGTTATTACCATAATGTCGCAGAAAAAGTAGATGATGGCATTATCTTCGGCATCGGGTTTAAGAAAATCTGGTTGGAGTATGGTGGGATCGTAAAAATTGGTGTAGATGCCAGTAAAGTTTCAATTACTAAGCCCGATGCCAATGGGCTTGTAAAGGTTACAATCCCAGAAGCAGAAATTTTAGGCATTGATTTTGATGAGAACTCCATCAAAGAGTATGCAGAAAGCAATCTGCCCGGTGGTTTTTCAACAGCAGAAAAGCTGAAAACATTGGCGCTTGCGCAGGACGATATGCTGCAAAGTGCCGGTGCGAACCGCAGTCTATTGATGCAAGGGCAGGAGAGAGCAAAGAAAGTTATCCAGCAATATATAGAAAAAGTCGGCGAAGCCATTGGTAAAGAATATACCGTTGAATGGGTCAATTATGTTGAGCCGATTCTGAATACTACCAACATTTAAACGCATAGGATAATCTTTGTTCAGGAGGACACCATGCCCGTATTTGAGATGCCGCTGGAACAACTGCTCGTCTACCAGGGAACCAACCCCAAACCGGACGACCACAAGGAATACTGGGAGCGGGGCATCCGGGAGATGCACGCCCTGGGCACGGGCTATGAAGCCACACCCGCCGCCTTCAAAGCCCCCGGGGTGGACTGCTTCGACCTGTATTTTACAGGCGTGGGCGGAGCGCGGGTCTACGCCAAGCTGCTTATTCCCAGGATGGAAGGAAAACGCCCGGGCCTGGTCAGATTCCATGGCTACTCCGGGGACTCCGGCGACTGGATGCACCACCTGGCCTACACCCAGGCCGGCTTTGTGGTGGCGGCCATGGACTGCCGCGGCCAGGGCGGCAAGTCCCAGGACGTGGGCGGCGTGCTGGGCAACACCTTAAACGGCCAAATCATCCGCGGCCTGGACGACCCGGACCCGGACAAGCTTTTAACCCGCGCCCTCTTTCTAGACGCCGCCCAACTGGCGCGCATCGTGATGGCCCTGCCCCAGGTGGACGACACCCGCGTCGGCGCCACCGGCGGCAGCCAGGGAGGCGCCCTCACCCTGGCCTGCGCTTCGTTGGAGCCGCGGATTGCCAGGCTGGCCCCGGTCTACCCCTTCATGTGCGATTACCGCCGCGTGTGGAACATGGACCTGGCCGTCGCCGCCTACAACGAACTGCGCGACTACTTCCGCCGCTTTGACCCCCGCCACCTGCGCGAGGACGAAGTCTTCACCAAGCTGGGCTACATCGACCTGCAGCACCTGGCGCGCCTTATCCAGGGCGAAACCCTGATGCTGACCGGCCTCATGGACACCGTCTGCCCACCTTCCACCCAGTTCGCGGCCTACAACAAGATCACCGCCAAAAAGAACTACCACCTCTGGCCCGACTTCGCCCACGAAGGCCTGCCCGGCGGGGATGACCTCATCTTTGGTTTCATGAGCCAGCTGCTGTAAAACCCCTGGGTTTACAAAAGGTTTACGGCGCTTATACGCCCATTTCCGGCACAGGCAGAAGGCTTGTGTTATAATAAGTTGTTCGCATAAAAACATTATGAAGGAGGAACACAATTTGATTCCAGACATCATCTCCTCCCTGCATGGCAGCTTCGCCCCCGGCGCGCACTCCGAGCTGCGCGCCCAGCGCAGCCTGGCCCGGCGGGTGGTTCTGCTCTCTGGCAACCTGGTCGGGAACACCCGCGCCGATTCCCAGGGCGTGTCCGCCCGCGTCTACCGCAACGGCGTGTACGGCTTCGCTTCCGCGGCCGATTTAAGCCAGGCTGCCGCCAAGAAAGCCCTGGAGACCGCCAGCCACAACGCCCTCTTCCTGGATGAGCGCGTCAAGCCTGGGAAGGGCGCCCTGCCCGGCATTTTGAGCGGCTCCCTGCCCCGCCAGGCGGACTTCACCGATGTGGAGCAAAAGCGCTACCTGGACTATGTGCTGCCCCTGGATGAGCACATCAAGAACAAATACCAGCACCTCACCAGCCGCACCGTCGTGGTGTCCGCTGACTCCATGGAGAAGCAAATCCTGTCCTCTGACGGCTATGCCGCGCACATCCTGGCCCCGCGCAGCTACATCTATGTCATTCTCAACGCCGTCACCGATACCGGCATGCCGGTGGAGGTCTTCAAGGCCTTTGGCGGCCGGGGCAGCTTTGACACCGTGTTTTCAAACCCCAGCGACCTTCACGGCGAGATTGACAAGCTCTACGACCACCTGATGAAGAAGCGCGAAGGCGTCTTCGCCCAGGCGGGCGAGAAGACCGTCATCATGTCCGGCGACCTGTCGGGCATCCTGGCGCACGAGGCCGTGGGCCACACGGTGGAGGCCGACCTGGTCCTGGGGGGCTCGGTCGCCGGGCCGATGCTGGGCCAGATGGTGGCCAGCCCCCTGGTCTCCATGACCGACTTTGCCCACACCGCCTTTGGCGAGACTGCCCCCCTACCCGTCTACGTGGATGACGAGGGCGTGCTGGCCGAGGACGCCGAACTCATCCGCAACGGCAAGCTGGTGGGCTACATGGTCAACCGCGAGATGGGCCGCCACTTCAACATGCGGCCCCAGGGCAACGCCCGCGCCTTCGCCTTCAACGATGAGCCCCTCATCCGCATGCGCAACACCGCCATCCACCCGGGGCTGAACAAATTAAACGACATGATCGCCGCCACCGAGGACGGCTACTACTTAATCCAGACCAACAACGGCCAGGCCGACACCACGGGCGAGTTCATGTTTGGCGTGACCATCGGCTACGAAATCAAAAACGGCCAGCTGGGCAAGGCCATCTTTGACACCACCATCTCCGGCGTCGCCTTTGACATGCTCAAGACCGTGGACATGGTGTCTGACAAGCTTTCCTGGGCTTCCTCCGGCTTTTGCGGCAAGAAGCAGCCCATGCCGGTGGGCGTGGGCGGGCCGGAGCTGCGCTGCAAGGTCACGATTGGAGGCAAATGAGATGACAAGAGAAATGAAGGCCGCGAACCTGGCCCTTGAGCACATGAAGAACCTCCAGGTGGAAGACGCCAGCGTCACCGCCGCCACCAACCGCAAGACCGAGCTGAACGTGGAAGGCGGCAAGTTGACCCTGCTGCGCACCACCCTGGACCACACCCTGGCGCTGCAGGCCATCAAGGGCCAGCGCCGCGGCACCGTCTCCGGCAACAGCTTTGAAGAAGAGCACATCGCACAGGCGGTCAAGGACTGTGTCTCCTCCGCCGAAGCCGGCCAGCCTGACCCCGCCTGGGAATTGGCAAAGGAAGGCCAAGGCGACTTCGCCAAGGGCGATTTTGAGCCGGACCTTGACAAGTTGTTTGAACGCACCAAAGAATTGATTGACAGCGTGCACAGCGAGTACCCCAAGGTGATTTTGGAGCAGGTCATCACCTCCCACACCGCGAGGGAGAGCGTCTACCGCAACAACCATGGCGTGCACTACAATTCCCGCTCGGGTTCCTACAGCGTCTCTTTGATGTTCTCCGGCCACGAGGGCGACAAGTCCTCTTCCTTCAACGGCGGCGGCTTTGTCACCTATGACCTGTCCAAACCCTTCCTGGAGATGGGCAGCGTGCGCCAGAGCCTGAAGGACGCCGAAAACCAGATCCACACCGTGGCCACCCAGGGCAAGTACGAGGGCACCGTCATCTTCACGCCGGACTGCCTGGGCGGCATGCTGTATGAGCTGCTGGGCAATTTCGTCACCGACAGCGTGCTGCTGGACGGCACCAGCCTGTGGAAGGACGCCCTGAACACCCAGGTGGCCGACCCGCGCCTCACCATCACCTTTGCGCCGTCTGACCCGCGCATTGTAAACGGCGAAAACTACACCGGCGAAGGCTTTTTGGCCAGGGATTACGACCTCATCAAAGATGGCGTGCTCAAGCGGTTCATGCTGTCCGCCTACGCCGCCAACAAGACCGGGAAGGACCGCGCGCCAAACTCCGGCTCTGGCTTCATCGTCAAACCCGGCGACATCAGCCTGGAAGACCTCATCAAGAACACCAGGAAAGGCCTGCTGGTCTCCCGCTACTCCGGCGGCGCCGCCGGCACCGGGGGCGAGTTCTCCGGCGTTGCCAAGAACTCCTTCTTAATTGAGGACGGCAAGGTGGGCCAGGCCGTGAACGAGACCATGATCTCCGGCAACCTGGCCGGCATGCTCAAGCAGATTGTGGGCATCACCAAGGAAACCGTGGAAGACGGCGGCTCCTCCCTGCCATGGCTGGCCGTGGGCGGGATTACCATATCCGGCAAATAATCAAGCCAATCAAATAAATCAAGGGCTTCCCGAAAGGGGAGCCCTTGATTTATATATCCACTAATTGGTGCTTTACTCGGGAATCGCGTTGATGATGAACACTGCCTTCCGCCCATCCAGCTGGCGTGTCAGCAAGCCCAGTGCTTTCAGCATGAGCAAATCCTGCCGGGCGGTTTCGGTAACAACGCCGAATTTCTTGCGCCAGGCCTCCACAGTAATTTTCTCCTGACCGCTTTGAATGAGCCAGATGGCGGCTTCCCGCTGGCGCTGGTTCAATTGGCCTGCCTGCGCAAGCTTTTCCTGCCACCGGGCTTCCGCCAGCTTTTTGCGCGCCAAATCTTCCGCCTGATGTACAGCGCGGGAGAGCATGCCCGAATAGACGTCAATGAAGTAGGTCAGGTCGTCCTGGGCATCTTCCACGTTTTTGATGGCCTTGTAATACTTCCCCCGCTCTTTGGCCGCCAGGGCTGAAATGGGGAAGGCGCTGAAGAGGTCAAAGCCAGCCTGCAGCAAAATCATCAGGCTGAGCGCCCTAGCCGTCCTGCCGTTGCCATCGGAAAAGGGATGGACATACACCAGGTAAAAATGCGCAGCGCAGGCCTTGAGCACCGGGTGCAGCTGCGCCGTTTTGATAAAATCCAGCAGGGAAGCCATCATGCCGGGCACCCGGGCGGCTTCCGGCGGGGTGAATACAATCTCGCTGGTACTTGCTACGACGACCTGCTTGTCCCGGTAGCCCGATACCTGCTCCTGGGTGGCGTCCCGCGTCAGGATGGCGGCGATGCTCACCAGGGTGTCCTTGCTGATGTCCTCCTCCAGGTGGCTTAGGACGAACTTCAGCGCGTCATAATTGTTTTGTACCATACGCTCGGACTTGTTCCTGGGCTTTCTGTTGGATTTCAGCAGGCGCTCGGCCTCGGGCAGGGTGGTGAAAGCCCCTTCAATCATGCTGGAGTAGACAGCCTCCTCCACCACCGCGTCCTCCTGCAGCTGCCGCAGCACCTGAGGCTGTGACAAAATGCCCCGCCGGGCGGCGGCGCTGATGTCATCCACCTGCTGCGTGATGCTGTCATTGAGGACGAACCAGAAGGGCTGGCCTGCCAGGGTGTGCAGCGGCAGGGTGATGCCGCGCCGCCTTCTTTCTTCCTGCAGCGCTTGCCAGAAATCCTCAAGGTTGACCTGCAGAGGCAAGCGGTAGCGCACCTCATCCTTTGTGAGATACCTGGCGATGAAGCCTTCCATCAACTCCCGCGTTTGCGCTGCGTACATTGCGTTTCTCCTGCCAATTTTTTGCCAATCAACTGCCATTTTTCTGCTAATTTACTGCCAATTACTTGCCATTCATCTGCTAATCATCTGCCAATTTGCTGCCATTATACTGCCAATCATCTGCCAGCGCAAGGCATTGAACACTAAAGAGAACAAGGAAACACGCCCTTCCTTCTGCTCCTGCGCCCCGGATGGTGTATGATAAGCAGGAACAACCTCATTTCAACACACCCCCAAAACAGCCGCGCACAGAAAGGAAGCAGCATGACAACAACGAGCAAGCACCCCAACAAGTGGCACCCCGCCAACTGGCTGGAGCTGTCCTCCCCCCTCACCCTGGGCTTCGCCGGGCTGTCCCTGCTGGCGCTGGCGCTGGCCCTCATCACCGGCGGGGCAAGCAACCGCGCGCTGTTTTCGGTCTACCGGTCAAGCGCAGGCAACCCGCTGTTTTACATCCGCCTCTTCACCCATGTGCTGGGGCACGCCGACTTTGCCCACTACGCCACCAACATGGCGATGTTCCTGCTGCTGTGCCCCTTGGTGGAAAAGACCTATGGCGTCGGGCGCACCCTGCTGATGTTTGCGGTCACCGCCCTCATCACCGGGCTTGTCCACCTCCTGCTGTCCGCCAACACTGCCTCCCTGGGCGCCAGCGGCATCATCTTCATGCTGATCCTGCTGTCCGCCTCCTCCACCCGCAAGACCCGCAAAATCCCGCTGACCCTGCTGCTGGTGGCCGTGATTTACATGGGTCAGGAGATTGTGGGCATCTTCCAGAAGGACAACGTCTCCCAGCTGGCCCACCTCATCGGCGGGCTGTGCGGCCTGGGTTTTGGCCTGCTTCTGACCAAGAAACAAAATCATTAAAAAAGCCGTGAACCTTTTTCATCCCTTTTGCGACTACAGAGATGAAAGGAGGCTGGCATGAGCGAGAGCGACCTCACCCTGGCACAGAGGGGCGACCCCGCGGCCTTTGAACGCCTGGTCAGCCCCCACCTCAAGGGCCTGTATGGTTTTATCTTGAAGCGAACGCAAAACCAGGCCGAGGACGTCTACCAGGAAAGCCTGCTCGCGGCCTGGCGCGCCATCAAGGGCTTTCAACGCGGTTCCACTGTCAAAACCTGGCTGTACGCCATCGCGGGCTACAAGTGCACGGACGCCATTAGGAAGAACGCCTCAAGCCCCGCCTTCAAGGAGCTGGACGAAACCCAGGCCGTCCCCGGCTTTGAAGACGACAGCGTGACCGCCATGGACCTCCGCACAGCCCTCTCCCACACAAGCGACGATGACCAAGCCCTGCTGCACCTGATTTTTCATGAGGGCTTTACCCAGAAGGAAGCGGGTGACCTGCTGGGCATCCCCGAAGGCACGGTCAAAAGCCGCCTGAACCGCTTGAAAAAGCAACTCAAACTTTCCCTGACTGGAGGTGTGCCCCATGACGCTTGACCAGGCCATCAACCTGATGCCGCGCTACATCAAAGGCGAACTGCCTAAGGAGGAGATGCTGCAGCTCTCCAGGATGCTGGTCGCAAGCCCCGAACTGATGGAGGAAATGCGCCTGGCCCTGATGCTCTGCGACCTGATGGAAGAAAGCCTAGCAGTGCCTCCCGCCTTCCCAGCGGCCATCTACCAGCAAAACCCCAGACCAACCCTTGTGCCCCAGGCGCTCAAAGACAGCTACAAAACTGTCAAAAGCGCGACAACCATCACCCAATCGGCCCTGAAAATGTTACTGAAATTCATGTAAGGAGAAAAAAGAATGAGCGACAACAAGAACGAGAAGAACTTTTCCGCAGACGAGCTGGCCGGCATCCTGGACACCGTGAGCGACAAGGCGCCCAAGCTGATCCGCGACCTCATCGGCAGCCTCTACTCCAAGGAGGCGGGCACCAACATGGGCCAGGCCGTGGGCGCCTTTTACAAGGAGCTGATCGCCTCGGGCATCCCCCAGGACGCGGCGCTGGACATGGCCAAGGGCTTCTCCTTCTCCATGAAGGACATCAACTTCACGAAAGAACAGTAATTGATGAACTTGCGCAAGGCGGGCAGCAGGCTGAAGGTCTTAGCGCAAATTGTGCGGCTGGCCTTCAAAGCCCCCGGAATCTACTTCCGGATGGCAAGGAAGTACAAGGTGTTCCGCGAGGCCTTTGTGGAAGCCGCGGTGCAAGCGGGCATGCCCGCCCAATACGCCCAGGAGGCCATCCGGGCCATGCGCCCCGCGGTCTTGATGCAAGGAATCAAAAGCGGCAAGAAGCAGAAGGAAGAATGACCGCGAATCCGTCCCTTCACCGCCCCCGCTCCGGGGGCTTTTTTGTTGCGGAAAGGGTTTGTATACCCGGTATTGGACAGAATTTACCAATCTGTCCAAAGAAACGGGTATCATCCTAACATGAACCGCTTGTTCCTTACGCTGCGCTGATCGCGCGAGGAGTTGATATGATTACCAAAGTGACCCAGTTGTTTGGCATCACCTACCCCATCCTCCAGGGCGGCATGGCCTATGTGGCCGATGCCAAGCTGGCCGCGGCCGTGTCCAACGCCGGGGGCCTGGGCATCATTTCCGCGATGGGCCTCACCAGCCAGCAATTGCGCGAGGAAATCGCAAAATGCCGCCAGCTGACCGACAAGCCCTTTGGCGTCAACCTCATGCTGCGCAGCCCCACGGTGGAGGAGGCGGCCAACGTGGTCGCGAAGGAAAAAGTCGGCGTGGTCACCACCGGCGCGGGCCTGCCCACCCGCTTCATGCCCCTGTGGCTGGACGCGGGCATCAAGGTGGTGCCGGTGATTCCCACGGTGGCCATGGCCAAGCGCGTGGCGCGGGACGGCGCCGCCGCGGTGGTGGCCGAGGGCTGTGAGGCGGGCGGCCACATTGGCGAACTGACCACCATGACCCTGGTGCCCCAGATTGCGGACGCGGTGGAGGTGCCGGTGATCGCCGCCGGCGGCATCGCGGACGGACGCGGCCTGGCGGCGGCCCTGCTGCTGGGCGCCTCCGGCGTGCAGTGCGGCACCCGCTTCCTGGCGGCCGAGGAATGTTCCGTGCCGCTGTGCTTCAAGCAGGAAGTGCTAAACGCCCGGGACATCGACACCATGGTGGTGGGGAGGCGCATGGGCCGCCCGGTGCGCGCGCTGAAGAACAGCTACATGCAGGAGTTCGCCCAGCGGGAAATGAACCCCATGATTTCAAATACCGAGCTTGAAAAATACGGCACCGGGGCCCTGTGGCGCGCGGTGCGGGAGGGCGACATGCTCACCGGCTGCATCATGGCCGGCCAGGCCGCGGCCCTCATCCGGAAGACCCAGCCGGCCCGGGTCATCATCAAAACCATGGTGGACCAGGCCGAGCATCTGCTGGAAAAACCGCTCGCGCCCGCCTAACCAAATCGACTTAGTTGCTTCTTTTTACAAAATTATCAGGATAATATACAATATCTTTAGTTAGTGATGTTTAGAAATGGATAGAGTACACTGAAGTTCGCAACTTTGCCCAGGGTGAGGAGGAATGGGCAAGCCACCGGGACTCCGCTACAATGGATGTTGCATAGACATTCACAAGGAGGAGAACCCCAATGGCTCAAAGC
>JAAYLK010000111.1 GCA_012521895.1 Clostridiales bacterium | reverse complement strand
GCTTCGCAGCGGAAGGCCCTCCGCTTCAGGCCGCCTCCTCCCGAAAAAAGGCCTGCCTTTTTTCGAAAGGAACCGTACCGGAGCGTTAAGCCTGGTAGGGCTTGCCCTGCCAGGATGGGAGCGAAGGTCACGGTGACGCGGCAAGGTGGAGGCGCAAAAAGACCATCACATCAAAGCGTTAATGATTGAATTTAGTATAAAACCCATCAGGACATCCTTGGCAGCCCGTTCCTGGCTGCTTATTTCATTTTGCTCAGGCGGGGGTACACTCGGCTCGCGATATACCAGAAAGCACATGAAAAGGAGGGCAAGATGAACCAATCCAAGCAAACGCCAAGCGCCGCGCCGGAAACCTGGGGCTGCAAGACTGATGACCTGCTGACCATCTACGGCGTCTTCCGCCATGGCCTGGGCAAGGCGGCGGACCTCATCCGCGGCGCCAAGCCGGCGGACAGGGAGCGGGTGGAATTCGTATCCAACCACTTAAAGGAATTGCTCCAGGCGCTGCACAACCACCACCAGCTTGAGGACATCCTCTGGTGGGACCGCTTGAAACAGCGCGCGCCGGAATCCACCCCCGTGGTGGAGCGCATGATAAGCGCCCACGAACAGGTCGCCCTGCTCATTGAGGAGGTTCAGGGGAAGTTGGCCCAGTGGGTGAAATCCCCCCAGGACAAGGAAGAATTGCTATCGCGGCTGGCCCACCTCAACGAGGTCCTGTTCACCCATTTGAAGGATGAGGAGACCTATATCATGCCGCTGGCGGCCAAGGTGCTCACCCAGAAGGAGTGGGACGAGGCGCACAGCATCGGCATGAACGAAATTCCCAAAAACCGGATGCTGGTGCAGCTGGGCTATTTGCTCCAGTGCTCGCCCACGCCCCAGCTGCGCCAGGAGGTGCTGGACAGCCTTCCCGGCTTTGTCAAACTGCTCTACCGCTTAAACGGCAAAAAGAAGTTTGAAAAGGAATGGGAGAAGCTCTACGGCGAAAAACCGCGGTAAGCGGGTCGGGGCGCGCAAAAGCCGGGCTTCTCTGAGAAGCCCGGCCTGTTTTTGCCCTTGGCGCGCCGGCTGCTTAGCCCAGCGCCACGTCCAGGATCATCATGATGGCAAAGCCAAAGGCCACGCCGATCACCCCGATGTTGGAGTGCCCGCCGTCCTGCAATTCCGGGATCAGTTCCTCCACCACCACATAGATCATGGCGCCCGCGGCGAAGGCCAGCAGGAAGGGCAGGATGGGCACCACGATGCTGGTGAGCAGCACGGTGATGAAGGCGGCGATCGGCTCCACGGCGCCAGACATCGTGCCCAGACCAAAGGCCTTCCACTTGCTGGTCTTGCTGGTTTTCAGCGGCATGGACACGATGGCGCCTTCGGGGAAGTTCTGGATGGCGATGCCCAGGGACAGCGCCATGGCGCCGGCGAAGCTGATGTCGCTGTTGCCGGCGAGCAGCGCGGCAAAGACCACACCCACCGCCATGCCTTCGGGGATGTTGTGCAGGGTGACCGCCAGCAGCAGCATGGTGTTCTTGCGGGCGTTGGAGGGCAGGCCTTCCGGCTCGTCCGCGTCCATGTGCTGGTGGGGGATGAGGGTGTCCAGCAGCAGCAGAAAGCCCATGCCCGCCAGGAAACCGCCCGCAGCGGGCAGCCAGGGCAGGCCGCCCATCTCCTCGGCCTTGGCAATGGCTGGCAGCAGCAGGGACCACACCGAGGCCGCCATCATGACGCCGGAGGCGAAGCCCAGCAGCACCTTGCGCAGGCGCAGGCTCATGTCGTTTTTCAGGAAAACCACCAGGGAGGAGCCCAGGGTGGTGCCCACAAAGGGAATCATGATGCCGATCAATACTTGCAGTTGGGGGCTCATGGGGAAAACGTCCTTTCTGTTTTCGCGCCCTCATGGCAGACGGTAAGCGGCAGGGCGGAAAACCGGGGGAAGTCGCTGATCAAAATGTTGGCCAAGGTGCCCGGGAGCAACGCGTCCTGGTGGACGCACAGCAGGCTGGGCCCGGCGCCGGACACGCAGCAGGCGGCGCCCAAAGCCTCCGCGCGCTCCATGATTTCCCGCGCGCCGGCAATGAGGGGCAGCCGGGCGCGCTGGTGCAGCCTGTCCTTCAAAGCCAGGCGCAGCAAGGGCAGGTCGCCCTCTTCCAGGGCCTTTAGCAAAAAGGCCGTATGCGCCACATTATACACCGCGTCCTCAAGCGGGACAAGGCGGGGCAGGGCATGGCGGGCGGTGTGGGTGTCCAGCTCAAAATCCGGCACAAGCAGCAAAAAGCGCCAGGCAGGGTGCACCGGGGAGCGGACCGAATGGGGCGCGCCCCCTTCCATCATGGACAGGCGCAGCCCGCCATAAAGGGCGGGGGCCACGTTGTCCGGGTGGCCTTCCAAGTGGGTGGCCAGCTCAAAGACGCTTTGCTTATCCATGTTGAGCGCGTGCAGGGCATCGGCCCCCAGGATGCCGGCCACCACGCAGGCCGCGCTGCTGCCCAGGCCGCGGGCCGGGGGAATGCGGGTTGTGATGTTCAGCCGCAAGCCCGTGCTCTTCATGCCATGCCGTTCAAGCGCCGCGCGGTAGGCCCTGTACACCAGGTTGTTTTCATGGGCGTATTGGGCCTCACAGCCGGTGATGCGCAATTGGTCATCGATGGAAAAGCTGTAGTCATTGAACAGGTCCAGCGCCAGGCCCAGGCAGTCAAAGCCGGGGCCCAGGTTGGCGGTGGTGGCGGGCACGCGGATGGTCACCATGCGGCCACCCTGCGCTGTACATCCCGCACCAGGTCCTGGGCGTCGATGATGGTTTCCGCGCCAAAAGCTTGCCCCATCAAGCCTTGCAGCGCCCGTGGGATGGGGTGCCCTGTGGCCCGGCTCAAGGCCCGCAAAGGGTCATTGTCGGCCAGGAGGTCCTCCCTGCCCAGCGCCTGGGCGAGGGTGCGCGGGAACTTGAAGGGCGAGGCCGTGGCCACCACCACCTTGGGGTTGCCGGTGCTGGGCAGTTGTTTAAGGGCGGCATAGGCCAGCGCGGTGTGCGGGTCCAGCAGGTAGCGGTGCCGCTCATACACTGTGCGGATAGCTGCCCGCCCCTGGGCGTCATCCCGGCTGACGCCCACAAAGTGCGCATTGATGTGCCGCCGCATGGCCTCATCAATGGCGTACACACCTTTGTTGTTCAGCTCGTCCATGAACGCGGCAACCTTCTGCGCGTCCTCCTCAGCGGCGTAGTACAGCAGGCGCTCCAGGTTGCTGGACACCAGGATGTCCATGGAAGGGGATTGGGTTTTGCTCAATACCCGCCGCCTGTCATACACGCCGGTGTTCAAAAAGTCCGCCAGCACCGTGTTGGCGTTGGACACGCACACCAATTGGCCCACGGGCAGGCCCATCTTTTTCACCAGGTAGCCGGCCAGGATGTTGCCAAAGTTGCCGCTGGGCACCACAAAATCCACCGCCTGCCCGTCCTTTAATGCCCCTTTCGCGCGCAAATCGCCGCAGGCCTTGATGTAGTACACCATCTGGGCCAGCAAACGACCGATGTTGATGGAGTTGGCGCTGGAGAAGGCCTGCCCCCGCGGCAGTTCATGCCGTAACGCGGAAAAAGCCGCCTTGACCCCTGCCTGGGCGTCGTCAAAATTGCCGCGGATGCCAATGGCCCGGGCTTGTTCACCGCACAGGGACAGCATCTGCTGCAGCTGCACCGGGCTGACCCCGCCCTGCGGGTAGTACACCAGGGCATGGAAGCCGCTCGCCCGCGCAAAGCCGCTCATGGCGGCGGAGCCGGTGTCCCCGCTGGTGGCGGCCAGCACAGTGTAGCCTGTGTCCGGCGCGTATTGCAGCCGGGCGATGGCCATTAAGAGCGGCAGGGCCTGCAGCGCCAGGTCCTTGAAGGCCGCGGTGGGCCCGTGGAACAATTCCAGGATGAAGTCCTCCCCAACCTGTTTAAGCGGGGCGGCGTCCGGGTGCTCAAACTGCGCATAGGCCTGCTGCGCCGCTTTAGTCACCAGCTCACTGTCCAGGTCCGGCAGGAACAGTTGAAATACCTTGGCGGCAAGTTTTGTGATGTCATGGTGTAAGGCCATCAAGGGGGAGAGGTCCACCAGGCGGTCCATCAAAAACAGCCCGCCGTCCCTTGCCGCGCCCTGCAGCAAGGCCTGGCCGGGCAGGACGCTTGGGCTGTTGCCGCGCGTGCTGATGCAGTGTGTCATCGGCTTACTTGTGTTCAAAGCCCTCATAGGCTTTCACCAGCTGGTCAACCTGCGGGGAGACCAGCAGCGCCAGGGAGAGGCCCTGGCGTAGGACGCGGCCCCGCTGGATGATGGCGTACTGCTCCGGCGAATAGGTGCGCGCCTCATCGCCCTTTTGCTTCATGCGCTGGTCCAGCAGGGTTTTGGCGGTGTCGGCGGCGGCCTTGTCCTTCATGCGCAATAGGAGGACCTCATCCGCCAGCAGGCTGTCCTCTGAAATCATCAGCACGCTGTCCTGGATGCCCGCCGTCTCAAGGCCCAGGAAGTCCAGCGCCTCTTCTTCCGACAGCGCCAGCATGTCCGGCAGAACCCCGGTTTCTTCCAGGGCCTGGTAGACCGCGTTCAGGTCGCCCTGCTTTTTTTGCGTTGTACATGAAGACAGAACCATCACCAGGGCCACGAGGAACAATGCCAGGCGGATGCTCGTTTTTTTCATGCCGTTCTCCTTTAATAACCGCTTTTAGTATACGTCTGGATGCTTGCCGCGGTCAATCGCGGCGGGTACATTCAAGAGAGTAGAGCAAATGAAAGGACGATTCCCTTGCAAAACGCGTTTTCCCGCTTGCCCCGGCGGCTGCTGGCCTGCCTCCTGCTGCTGCTGTCCCTGGCCCCGCTGGCCCGGGCGACGCTGACACAGCAGGGCCCGCCTCTGTTTACATCCTACCCGCGGCTGGACGCGGAAGGTTTTCTGGACACAGGCGGTGGGCAAAGCGAATTTGTGTATCAGGACGCGGAGGAAGGCCGGTGGGTCTATGTTTCGCCCAGCCTGCGGGTGGAGATTGAGCGCTTTTCCGGCAGCTTTGAAAAGCGCAAGCTGGTCTGGTTCATAGCCCACATCCATTTTCGGGGGGAAGAGGCCTTCCGCGCCTTCTCCGCGAACCCCAAGCGCCCCTCCCACGCCCAGGCGCGGCCTGGGCAGATTGCCAAACAAAACCAGGTGGTCTACGCCCAGAACGGGGACCTGTTCTCCTGGCGGGTGTACAACAAGCAGACCATCGGGCTAATCATCCGCGATGGCAAAATCCTTCACCAGAAAACCTACAACAGGCCGCGCGCCCTGGTGCCGCCCCTGGATGAACTGGCCCTCTTCCCGGACGGGCACATCGAGATGCGCACCCCGGGGCAGTTGACCGCCCAGGACTACCTGGACCGCGGCGCCACCGACGTCCTGGCCTTTGGGCCCATCCTCTTTCGTGGCCGGGTGGTCGATGAGCGCCTTAACCAGTCCTTCACCCACCGGGAGCCGCGCAGCGCCCTTGGCGTGGTGGGGCCGGGGCATTTTGTGGGCATTCTGGTGGAGGGCCGCAACGAGCGCAGCGTGGGCGCCAATTTGCAGTTTGTGGCGCAGCGGCTGTTGGAGGAGGGCTGCTATGAGGCCTTCACCCTGGATGGCGGGCAGACGGCGGCCATGCTGTTCATGGGCGAGCAGGTGATGGACCCGGGCATCTACAACGGCTTCCAGCAGGCCAGGAAGCAGCAGGATATCATCGGCATCGGGTTTTCCGAGAACATCAACTAGTAATATTCGGGAGGTATCGGAGGGCGAAGCTCTCTGATGGAAATCCAAACCAGCGTCTCAATTCGCAATAGTCAGCTGCCTTCACGCCATGGACGGCGCTTGGCACCTTCCTTTGCTCATTGGGCTGCCGCTCACCTTCACCCGCCACTGGCGGCGGT
>JAAYLK010000110.1 GCA_012521895.1 Clostridiales bacterium | reverse complement strand
GATGTCCACCGGGTTGATCTGTACCTGATAGGTGAAGTACACATCCGTCTGGTCCGCGCCGTTTTCAGTGACCGTGACCACGACTTCACCCGCGCTGGTCAGTTGGTAGTTGGCAGGTACACGGCTTTGGTCTGGCGTTACATAATTCTGTCCAGGCTGAATGGCGCGGATTTCCGTGGCAAACTCCGTCTGGTTATGGTCCACATAGTGGATGGTGATGTCCACGGGGTTGATGACAGGCGTGGTGGGCTGCGGCTCCACCGGCTGGGGCGCCATCAAGGAGATGTACAGCCGGTAGGTTGCCACAGGCTGCATCTGCTCATTCTGGCCGAAGAACTCCACAAAAGGCCCTTCCAGCGAGTCCCTGGCGTCGGACATATAGTAAGTGGAAGCAGGCGTTCCGGGCTGGATGGAAAAGCCGCCCGGGTAGCGGGCGAACAGGTCGCTCACGGTCAGGCTGGCATCCGCGGCTGCCTGTGCTTCCGGGCTGATGTACAGCCAGAAGGCGTTTTCATACCTGGCGTAGGGCACAGGCACCGCCATTTCGCTCACCGGCGAGCCGTCCTGGCGCGTGTAGTTGAGCGTAATGCCCACTTCCTGCTGCGCTGGGGATGCCAGGGCCAAAGCCTGTGTCAAGACCAGCAGCACAGCCAGCACGGCTGCCAGGGTTTTTCTCAAAGGGTGATTCAGGTTCTTCATCATGGACCTGCCTCCTCGTGGTTTTCAACGTTGTTACAATTTTATTACAAAACGTGAACGATGTCAACGAGCCGGCCTTTGGCGCGTAACGCTGATACAACGCTTGTCCTGCCCTGATTCATGCCCGGGCAATCCATGCTTGTGAATTGATATGGAAAGGCTGTACAATAAGGCGAATCAAACCCAAGGAGCAGCCATGAAGAAGACCATCCTGTTTGCCCTCGTCCTGCTGTGCCTGCTCGGGCTTGCCAAGGCGGAAAACCTGAAAATCAGCCTCGCGAAACCCCTGCAGCCTTACGCGCAAAACCGCTTGCTGGTGGACAGCCCCATAGAGGGCCTCCTCACCCTGACCATCAAAAGCCGCGCGGTGGACTGGGTAATCGCGCGGGATGTCCCGGTCATCGCCGGGCAAAATGAGCTGGTGTATGACGGGCTGCACATCAACGGAGAGCCGCTGCACGGCGGCAGGTTTACCCTGTCAGCCACGCTCGCCACGGCTGGGGAAGAACAAAGCTTTGAAACCGATCTCCAGGTTTCACGGCCGCTGGCGGTGCTGCAGTATGCCCTGCCCCGGGGCGAGTTGCTCTATCTGCGTGGGGGCAAATTTGAAGTGGATGTCTACAAAACCCGCTCTGTGGCGACAGAAATCACCCTGTTCAAGCGCGGCGAAGCGCCGCAGACCGGCGTCCCGGTGCGTTTTATCCAGGACAAGAACCAGACGCTGCTGTTTTCCTGGGATGGCAAGGTCAACGGCAAGCCCATTGCCCCCGGGGATTATGTGCTGCGCTTCGCGGTGAACAAAGGGGAGGGCGGCCAGGTGGACATTCCTCTGACGGCGCTGGATGAAGCACCGCCGCATTACCCGGTGCAGGTGACCCCGAAGGGAGATTTCCTGCCGGAAACCCTGGATGACGCGACCGTCTGGCAGGCCATGATGGCGCCCATCACTGTGGTAGAGTCTGACCAGGTCTACCGCCAGAATATTTATACCAAGCCTGACACCAAATCGCCCGTGTCAGGGCAGGTGTCCAGCCAGACGGCGGGGCTGAAGGTGCTTCGCCTGGAAGGGGATTTTGCCTATATCGGCGCGTACAACCACAAGGACGGCGCCTATTTTGAGGGCTATGTCAAATTGGACCGCCTAAAGACCTACAAGCCCAACACCCGCTGGGGCCTGCTGCTGAACAAGGCCGCGCAGACCATGACCGTCTACCGCGACGGCAAACCGATCGGCAGCACCAAAATCAGCACCGGCCTGATGCTGCGCTACGCCACGCGCCAGGAAACCCGTGCCGGCGCCTTCCTGGTGGGCCAGCGCCTGCCCTATTTTGACAACCTGGGCTACCGCTACCGCTACGCGATGCGGGTGGACGGCTTCAACCTGGTGCACCAGCTGGGGCATCCCATCTCCGGCACCATGAACTTTGATGTGGAGGACGCGGTGATGGGGCAGAAGGCCTCCCACGGCTGCATCCGCATCGACCGCTTCCCGGGCGAGGGCGGCATCAACGCTTTCTGGCTTTGGACCAACATTCCCAGCCATACCAAGATGCTGGTGCTGGACGACAAAGACGTCCGCCACGCGCAGCTGGCCAAATTCGGGCTACCGATTACGGATTAACAGCGTCTTTCGGGGTAATCAGCTTTAGAAACGACAGCATAGATTGATATTTAAAATAGAATACGATGATGTTCATTCCACATTGACAGTGGTACTGTCAAATCAAGTTCGCAACTTTGGACTCCGTTTACCATGTCACGCTGCCTGTTTATCCAGTGATTTGAGCGAATCCTCACTCAGGTATCCTCTGGTCACTGACCAGTCTTCCGAGTATT
>JAAYLK010000109.1 GCA_012521895.1 Clostridiales bacterium | reverse complement strand
TGGAGGAAGGGGCCTGAAATCGTGCCGCTTTGTGAATAGCACAGGCCTTGGGCATACCCCCCTTCACCAAAGCTGGACCACAGCATGAACAAGCGGTCTCGCCCCCTGTACAGGAAGGGACCGTCCGTTACATGGCCGACGATGCCGGAGGAATGGGTCATTGTCATTGCCCACGGCGCTTCAGAAGCATGGAATAAGGTCACCGCCTCGCCATCCGGGCCGGACAGGTCTTTTTTCAATGGGCGCGCGCAGATGGTGCCGCCGCCCGGCTCAACCCATTCATGGCAAAACACCACATAGGGTTTTCCATCTGTGTCCACAAACAGAGTGCCATCCAGGCATTGCCATTCCTTGGGCGTTACCTGTTCCTCACCCCAGGGCAGGAAGGGCCCCAGCGGATTGTCCGCTTTGAGGATGGCGCTTGCCCGCTTCCGGCCTTCCGCCTTGAAGGAGGCGAACAGGTAATAAGCGCCATTGTAGGCGTGCAGCTCCGGCGCCCAGAAGTTGTGCGTCCCCCAGAAACCCTCGCTCGGCATGAAAATGGTGACCGGTTCTTCAAAATGAATCAAATCCCGGCTTTGATAGCACAGGAAACTCACCCCTGGCGCCTTCCAGCAGTCCTGGTCTGTTGTGCCCACCATGTAGTAAGTGTCCCCTTCCAGATACACATAGGGGTCACGGATTTGGATGTCCTTCAATGTCAGCATGCTGTGGCCTCCTTATAAACCAGGTCAATTTCCCGCACAAAGCCGCCTTCTCGGTCGGTGATGATGGCTTTGCCAATTGCAAACTCAAAGACTACTTTTTGATCAATCAATGCACGCGCGGTCTTGCCGTCACAGACAAGCCGGTACTCCTTTTCCCTGTAGCGCACTGTGTAATCAGTCTGCCGGGCGCCTGTGGCTGTCCAGCGGATTTCATCGCGCTGCGGGTGCACCCCGTGCACACGGGACAAGTACTCCAGGAAGGCCAGCATGGTCGGCCCATAGCCATCAATCCTGCCGGTGGGCTTTCCGGTGTCCGGATCAAACTGCTGGGTGAAGGCCTGGTCGCGCTTCAAGACGGCAAACAGCTTCTCAGCCAGCACAGGCACCAGCGCGTCATAGCCATAGTTTTCAAGCGCTGTGATGGCCCTCTGCCAGGTCAGCCCCTGAGGTTGGCCGGACCAGTCATTGCCGGGGGCGTTGCGGTACAAGGGGTCCTTGCGCGAGACGGAAGGCAGGGGAAAGGGTGTCCAGAATTCCTCCGGGTTGAGCAGGTGTTCTTTCACAAACCGTTCCGTCATATCCGGGTACAGCGCCTTCCAGTACATCAGGCGCAGGTTGTTGTGCAGCAAGGCGTCCATCTTTTGGCCTTTGCAGTCGATGTCAAAGCATGCACCGCGCGAGTCATCCCATAATTTATCGCGGATGACATCCCGCACCTTGTCGGCTTCTTTTTGCCAGAAGGCCGCCTTACCATCCTTGGTGATAAGGCTGATGTCCGCCAGCGTTTGCCGGGCGGCGCAGGAGTATCCCATGAAATCCATGCTCGCGATGGGGACCGCCTGATAGCCTGTGGGCGGGGTCTCTTCCTCCCACCAAAAGGGCGCGTCTTTGTAGCGCAGCGCGCCATCCTCCCCGGTATCGGTCACGCACCAGGATTCCAGAATCCCATCCTGGTTGCTGTCCCGATTTTCCCAGAGGTATCGGTCAAAGCCTTCCAGGGCTTTTCGCAGGCTGTCCAGGTAGGCGCGGTCCTCATCCAGCCAGTAATACATGTTCAATGCCGGCCCCGCGAAGCAAAAACCCTGGAATTTGTTGAACTGCGGCGGCAATTTCCCGTCCTCCACCGTGATGCTGCCGGGCAGGCGCCCGTCTTCGCGCTGGGTTCTGATGAACAGCAGCTGGTTGTTTTTGGCCGCCTCTATATCCCGCTTGGCATACATCTCCCCGCCCATGGGCTGGGTCTCCAGCCAGATCTTGTTGTACCCCCCGCCTTCAATCAGCACCTTGAATCCGGCGAAGTCTTTCAGGTTGCCGCGCAGCTTGTCCTCTGCATGAAGGACTGTTTGCAACAGCACATCATCACTTGTCCAAAACACAACTCCAGGCTTTCTGCTTTCCATGCGCTACCTCCCATTTGTCTGACAATTGCTATTTGTCAGCGAAACTGAAGACTTGTCAGATTCAAAGATTTCAACGACTTAGCCCTTGCATCTTTACTCATCATACTGTATGCTTTGGCCAAGTCAAGCAAAGTTCCATCGACCCTCAGGAGAAACATCATGAACAAGCGGGTCTCCCCCTCTCTTTCAGGGCACAAGCCAAGCCTTTCCCGACGCGTCCTGCATGGGCTCAAGCGTGACTGGCAGCTGTATGTGCTGCTGCTGCCTTTGTTGACCTTCATCATCATCTTCCATTACCTGCCCATGTACGGCATACAGATCGCTTTTCGCCAATACCGCTTTGTGGATGGCATCACCGGCAGCCGCTGGGTGGGCTTGAAGCACTTTGTGGATTTCGTCGACGCCTACTTCTTTGGCCGGCTGCTGTCCAATACCTTCCTGCTCAACCTGCTGGGTTTGGTCATCGGGTTCCCGATTCCGGTCATCCTGGCCATCCTGCTCAACCAGCTGGAACGTGAGCGCTTCAAGAAGTTCACACAGACTGCCATCTATGTCCCGCACTTCATCTCCACCGCCGTCATCGCCGGCATGCTCTACCTCTTCCTGTCGCCAACCTCGGGCATCGTGAACTATTTCATCCGCGCCCTGGGCGGGCAGCCGGTCAACTTCATGATGGAAGCCAGCTGGTTCAGGCCATTGTTCATCATCTCCGACATCTGGCAGCACGCCGGCTGGAATACCATCCTCTACCTGGCCACCCTGACGGCAATCGACCAGGAAGTTTATGAGGCGGCGACCATCGACGGCGCCACCAAGCGGCAGAAGATCCGCTACATCGACCTTCCCTACCTGGTCCCCATCATGGTCATGCTGCTTATCCTCAACGCCGGAGGGCTGCTGGCGAGCAATACAGACAAAGCCCTGCTGATGCAGACGCCAGGAAACATCTCCACCAGCGATATCATCGGCGTTTATGTGTACAACATGGGCCTGGGCAAAGGCCAGTTTTCCTTCACCGCGGCCATCGGCCTGTTCGTCAATGTGATCAACTTCTTTATGATCATCTCCGTGAACTGGGTTGCCAAGCGCGTCAGCGACACAAGTTTGTTCTAAGGAAGGAGGATTTGATGGAAATAGCACACCGCACGGGAAAAATAAGAAAAACGAAGGCGGACCGGCTTTTTGACGCGTTCAACCTCGGTTTCTGGATCCTGGTCCTCTTGCTCACCCTTTACCCGCTTTGGCTCATCATCATCGCCTCGTTTTCAGACCCGGATGCCGTGCTGGCGGGCAAGGTACTGATCTGGCCACATGATTTTTCACTGATCGGTTATGAAGCGGTTTTCAGGCACAACGTGCTGTGGCAGTCCTACGGCAACGCGGTTTACTATACCGTGGCAGGAACGATGCTTTCCGTAGCAGTCACCATGATGGGGGCGTACGCCCTCAGCCGGAAATTCATGGGGAAAAAATTGATCAATTTCCTCATTGTCTTCACCATGTTCTTTTCCGGCGGCCTGATTCCCATCTTCC
>JAAYLK010000108.1 GCA_012521895.1 Clostridiales bacterium | reverse complement strand
TAATATACATGCTTGTCTAGTAGTGGTTTGCCCGCGACCCAGGTCAGCAGGCTGACCGGGCTGCAGTCTTCCAGCAGCGTATAGGCCGCTCCCTGATTGGTCAGAATGGGCGTTTGTGCACGAAATCCCTTTGCTGACAAGGTGCGCAAGGCAAGCAATTCCCTGCCCAGCCGTTCCTCCAAGATGGTATCCCCATACAACAATCGCAAGTCAAAGCCTTCAGCCGGCGAGTGGACGCGCAGCAGGTATTCGTCCGCGTCATCCGCCACATGATAGGTCTCGTTTTCGTTGTGCCAGATGAAGCGAACCTGCGGGTTCCTCAATCCATAATGTTTAAGCGCCCGGAGGGCCTTATTCATCCACCACATCCCCAAACTGAGTGTCATACAGCTTCTGGTACAGCCCGCCTTCCGCCAGCAGCTGGGCGTGTTTCCCGCGCTGCACAATCCGTCCGCCGGAAAGCACCAGAATCTCATCGGCGGCCAGCACGGTGGACAGGCGGTGGGCAATCATAATGCTGGTGCGCTGCGCCAGCATCGGCCCAATCGCCTGCTGAATCAGGCTTTCGGCGATGGAGTCCAAAGAGGAGGTGGCCTCATCAAAAATGACGATGGCCGGGTCCTTCAGCAGCACCCGGGCGATGGACAGGCGCTGCTTCTCACCGCCGGACAGCTTCAGCCCGCGGTTGCCCACCTGGGTGTCAAAGCCCTGGGGCAGGGCAGCGATGAAATCGTGGATGTTGGCTTTTTTACAGGCGGCAACCAGGTCCTGTTCCGTGGCGTCAGGCTTGGCGTATAGCAAATTGTCCCTGATGGAGGCGTTGAACAAATAGGTGTCCTGGGTAATCAGGCCGATGTTGTTGCGCAAAAAGCCCAGGTCCAGCGCCCGCACATCGCGCCCGTCCAGCGTGACCCGGCCCTGGTCCACGTCAAACAGGCGCATCAGCAGGTTGATGATGGTGCTCTTGCCGGAGCCGGAAGGCCCCACAATGGCCAGGCTCTTGCCGCTGCGCAGCGTGAAGCTGACCTCCTTTAGGATGGGCCGGTCTTGTTCATAGGCAAAGGAAACCTGCTCAAAGGCGATGTCGCCGTGTACTTTCTCAGGGATGATGACATCCTTGGGCGTCTTGATTTCATGCGGCATGTCAAAGTAATCAAAGATGCGCGCGAACAACGCCATGGAGCGGATCCAGTCCACCTGCATGTTCATCAGGGAGTTGACCGGGCCGTACATCCGCCCCAGCAGCGACACCAGCACCGTGATGTCGCCGACTGTCAGGTCTGCTCCCTTGTTGATCATCAAAAACCCGCCCACCAGGTACACCAGCATGGGGCCGACGCTGGTAAAGGTGGACAGCACCACGCGAAACCACCGCCCGGCCATGTTCTGGCGGATGTTCAGCTTTACCATCTTGCGGTTGGCGTCCTCATAGCGCTGGGCCTCGTAGGCTTCCCGCCCAAACAGCTTCACCAGCAGCTGCCCGGAGACCGACAGCGTCTCATTGAGGATACCGTTGATCTCGTCCTGGCGCTCCTGTGCTTCCCGGGTCAGGGTCCAGCGGGTCTTGCCCGCCATGCGCGTGGGCAGGGAAAACAGGGGCACGATGACCAGGCCGACCGCCGCCAGAATCCAGTTTTTCTGGAACATCGCCACCGCCGCCACCACCAGGGTGAGGACGTTGGACACGATGCTGGTAAAGGTCCCGGCGATGATTTGCTGGACGCCCGCGATGTCGCTGGTCATCCGGGTGATCAGGTCGCCCTGGTTGATGCTGGTGAAAAAGCGCTGGCTCATGCCCAGCAAATGGTTGAACATCTTGTTGCGCATGTCAAAGGTGATTTGCTGGGACACCCAGGTGTTCAGGTAGCTCTCCAACAGGCCCACCAGGTTGGACAGCAGCGTCACCCCGACGGACAGGCCAATCAGGATGAGCAGGGCGTTCATGTTCCGCCCAATGAGGCCCTCGTCAATGATGCGCCCGGTCAATATCGCCGGGAGCAGGCGCAGCACTGTCGCAAGCAGGATGGCGGCCAGCACCAGCAGCAGCTGCTTCCAGTAGGGCGTGAGGTAGGACAGCACCCGGACCAGGAAGGCACGGGTAATCTGCGGCCGGTCCGCCTTTTCCTCTTCTGTCAGAAAGCCAGTGCGTCCACCGCGAAATCCTTGCATGGCGCTCCTCTTGCAGATGGATGGGTCTGCGGTTTGATTTGCTTAATTGTAGGGGGGAGGGCGGGCTGGTGTCAACGCCGGGCAGGCGGCCCGCGAGCTTTATCCCATATGGTTCTGCGTATTTCAATGGTTTTGGGGTAAATGGGTCACGCTCCGGGCTGCCTTGTCGCTTGCGCGAGCCGCGGGCGCTTATTTTCAAGATTATAAGTTTGTCATTATTGAACAAAATTTTCTCAGCTTATGTGGCTGCAGGCCTCAAACAGGCCTGTTTACAAGGAAATACCTTGATTCTTGGCCTATGCTTGACAAAAAAGTTATAGTTGTGCAGAATAACATCAACAAAAACGATTATTCTCGGACGCCCGGATGAGCATTTTGACAACAGAATTGGGCCTTGTGTCCAATAACTTGCCGAAATTCACTGTATCAAAACGATTCGCCTGATGGCTGCATTTGTACATTCAGGCAAAACATCCAGGCTCTGCGCGTTGGTTTTGAAAGGAAGGCTGCTATGCAAGAAGCGACACGCCACAAGTGGACCCGGTACCTTCCGGCTTTGCTGCTTGTTGCTGTCCTGGTCGCCTGGGTGGCCTTGTCAGAGGACAGCAAGGGCTTTCAGGACAAGTACGCCGGGCAGGATTTGAGTCAGTCCATCATTGGCATTGGGCGTGAGAACACCTACGCGCTGTACCTTGAAGAGCACAAGGACGTGCCGCTGGCGGACGAAAACATCGACATCGCCCTCTTTGACATGAAGGACCAGCAAGGCGTTGAGACGGCCAGTTTTGAAGGGCAGACCGCCCTGCTGACCCTCGAGGGTTCCCTGGTGTCCTGGGCTGTTACGGTGCCACAAGAAGGCATGTACCAATTGGCGATTGAATACTACGCCCCACAATCCCGCGGCGTGGATGTGGAGCGCGGTCTGCTCATCAACGGGCAGACGCCCTTCCTGGGGGCGGACACCCTGATTTTCCCGCGCATGTGGACGGACGCGGGCGAAGTCCGCAAGGACAACCAGGGCAACCAGATCCGCCCGGCCCAAACCGAGGTTCTGGGCTGGCAGACGGCGGACTTCAAGGACGCGCTGGGCTATCAGACCAGCCCTTACCGCTTTTATTTAAAACAAGGGGAAAACATCCTGAGCCTGCAGGGCACCAATGAACCCCTGGCCATCAAACGGCTCAGCCTGGAAGCGATTGCTGAAATTCCCGCCTACGAGCAATACAAGGCAGCCCAGCCGGCAACGGGCCAGATAGCAGGCTTCCTGCTGGACCTGCCGGGGGAAAGCTCCCTCCTGCGCTCCAGCCCCTCGCTGTACGCGCGGTATGACCGCTCCTCGCCCAACACCCAGCCCAATGACTTAAGCCGCGTGGTGCTCAACTACATCGGCGGGGACCCCTGGCGCATCCCCGGCCAGTGGCTGCAGTGGGATTTTGAGGTGCCCGAGGATGGCTTTTACAACCTGTCCATCAAGGCCAGGCAGCGCTACCAGCGCGGCAGCAAATCCAGCCGCACCGTGCTAATTGACGGCAAGCTGCCCTTTGCGGAACTGGCCGAGGTGCCCTTTGAGTTTGGCAACACCTGGGAGGTTAAAACCCTGGCCGATGACAAGGGAACGCCCTATGACATCTATCTGACCAAGGGCAGCCACACCCTGCGCCTGGAGGCCACCCTGGGCGGCATGGGAAAAATCCTGACCCAGCTGGACGACAGCGTGTTCCGCTTAAACCAGATTTACCGCAAAATCCTGGTGCTGACCGGTGTCTCGCCCGATCCCTTCCGCGATTACAACATCCACCAGGTCTACCCCGAGGTGATTGACGCGATGGCGCTTGAAAGCCTGCGCCTGTACAAAATTGTGGATGAGGCCACCGCCTACACCGGCCAGAAGTCCGACAAGGTGGCGGCCGCCCAAACCCTGGCCACCCAATTGGAGGAATTCGCCAAGGACCCCTACCGCATCACCACCTCCTTTGTCAATTTCAAAGACAACATCACCGCCCTGGGCACCGCCATGCAGGCCATGGGCGAAATCAAGCTGGACATTGACTCCATCTTTGTCCACACCGACAAAGCCCCCATAAACCGGAATGAGAACGCGCTGGGCGGCCTGTGGCATGAGACGCGGTCCACCGCCATCTCCTACTTTGTGGATTATGACGCCCTGGGCGATGTGTACACTGGGGATGAGGCGCTGGAGGTCTGGCTGCTCACCGGGCGTGACCAGTCCACGGTACTCAAGACCATGGTGGACGACACCTTCACACCAAACAGCGGCATCAAGGTCAACATCAAGCTGGTGGACCCCACGGCGCTGTTGGGGGCCGTGGTGGCGGGCAACGGCCCGGACCTGGTGGTGTCCACGGACACCTGGAACCCGGTCAACTACGCTTTGCGCAACGCCGCGGAGGATTTGAAGCAGTTCCCGGATTTTGATGCTGTCATCAGCCGCTTCCACCCCAGCGCCTATGAGGGGCTCACCTGGGCAGGCGGCGTGTACGCCCTGCCGGAGACCCAGGTGGTCAATGTCCTCTTCTACCGGGAGGACATCCTGGCGGAGTATGAGATGCCGGTGCCCCAGACCTGGGAGGACCTGGTGGGCTTGCTGCCCACCATCCAGGGCAACAACATGTCCATTGGCATTCCCTACCCCGCCATCGCCGCCCCCAACCAGAGCGTGCTGTATTCCCTCATCTATCAAAACGGCGGAACCATCTACAACGAGGAAGCCACCAAGACCCTGCTGGATGACGAGGAAACCGTCCAGGCCTTTGACTTTTACACCTCCTTGTACACCGAGTACGGCCTGCCCAAGGAGTTTGACTTCATCAGCCGTTTCCGCTCGGGCGAAATGCCCCTGGGCATCGCCGACTTCACCACCTTCAACTTCCTGGCCGTCTCCGCGCCTGAAATCCGCGGCCTGTGGGATTTCACCCTGATCCCCGGCACCATGGAAGCCTCGGGCGACATTAACCGCAAGGTGCACTCCCAGGGCGCCAGCTGCATGATGGTGGCGACGGACGATGAGAAGGTCAAGCAGCAGGGCTGGGAATTCATGAAGTGGTGGACGCAGGCGGACACCCAGGTGCGCTTTGGCCGTGAGATTGAGGCGGTGCTGGGCGCTTCCGCGCGCTACCCCACCGCCAACCTCCAGGCCCTGCGGGAGTTGTCCTGGAGTGCGGACCAGCTCAAGGTGCTGGAGCGTGCTTTGGAGCAGGCGGTGGGCTTCCGCGAAGTGGCCGGCGGCTACTACACCGCGCGCAACATCACCAACGCCGTGCGCCGGGTGATCAACAAAAACACGGACCCGCGGGAGACCATCCTGGACTATGCCCGCATGATTGACAAGGAATTAACCAGTAAACGCCTGGAGTTTGGGCTGAGCGTTTATGAAGGAGCGACGCCATGAGCACGATGGACAAATACCTGGCGCTGCAGCGCAAGAAAATTGACATCGCCCGGTACAAGGCCAGGCAGATGTGGGTGTGCTACCTCTTCCTGCTGCCCTTCGCGGTGCTGTTTTTCACCTTCTACATCCTGCCCATGTTCACCTCCATCCGCTACAGCTTCACCTATTACAACATCCTGGAGCCGGCGCGCTACATCGGCCTGGCCAACTACATCAACCTGGTGCTTCAGGACGAAATCTTCCTAATTTCCGTCAAGAACACCTTCATCATCGCCGTCATCACCGGGCCGGTCGGCTACATCCTGTCCTTCCTGTTCGCCTGGTTCATCAATGAACTGCCCCGCTGGCTGCGGTCCTTGGCGGTGGTCATCTTCTACGCCCCCTCCATCGCCGGCAACGCCTACTTCATCTTCTCCATCATTTTCCGCGGCGATGTCTACGGCTACCTCAACTCCTTCCTGGTGCGCACGGGCATCGTCAACGCGCCCATCCTCTGGCTGACCGACCCGAAGTACATGATGCCGGTGGTGGTGCTGGTGCTGCTGTGGATGAGCATGGGCACGGGCTTCCTGGCCTTTGTGGCGGGCTTGAAGGGTGTGGACCAGGCCCAGTACGAGGCCGGCTATGTCGATGGCATCAGAAACCGCTGGCAAGAGCTGTACTACATCACCCTGCCCAACATGCGGCCCATGCTGCTGTTTGGCGCGGTCATGTCCATCACCGCCGCCTTCTCTGTCGCCGACCAGACCATGGCGCTGTGCGGCTTCCCCTCCACCGACTACGCCGCGCACACGGTGGTCACCCACCTGTTTGACTATGGCTACACCCGCTTTGACATGGGCTACGCCTCGGCCATCGCCACCCTGCTGTTCCTCACTATGATCCTGACCAACAAGACCATACAGAGCTTATTAAAGCGGGTGGGTACCTGATGATGAAAAAGCAAAGCATCCAGAAAATCACCAACATCGCCAACCGCCGCTCGCCCAACCGCTCGCGCGGGGGTGACGCCTTCATCTACCTGATGCTGGGCATCACCGCCATCATCATGGCCTACCCCCTGGTGTTCGCGGTGGCGGCCTCGCTCAAGCCCCTGGACGAGCTGTTCCGCTTCCCGCCGCGCCTGCTGCCGGTCAACCCCACCTTTGACAATTTCGCGGACCTGGTGGTCACCATGGGCCAGTCCTGGGTGCCCTTTGGCCGCTACCTCACCAACACCGTCCTGATTACCCTGATTGGCACGGCGGGCCACCTGCTGGTGGCGTCCATGGCCGCCTTCGTGCTGGCCAAGTACGACTTCCCCGGCTCCAAGGCCTTCTTCCGCCTGGTGGTGGTGGCGCTGATGTTCTCAGGCTATGTCACCGGCATCCCCAACTACCTGGTCTTGACCCGGCTGCACCTGGTGGACACGCCCTGGGCGGTCATCCTGCCGGCCTTCGCCGCGCCCATTGGCCTGTTCCTCATGAAGCAGTTCATGGAGAGCATCCCCATGGCCCTGATTGAATCGGCCAAGATTGACGGTGCCAGCGAGTGGCGCATCTTTGTGCAGATTGTCATGCCCAATGTCAAGCCTGCCTGGCTCACCCTGATCATCTTCTCCGTCCAGGGCCTGTGGAATGTCCGCGCGCAGACGGTGATCTACTCCGAAGCCAAAAAGACCCTGACCTACGCCCTCCAGCAGATTCAGGCGGGCGGCATCGCGCGCACCGGTCAGGCGGCCGCCGTCACCGTCATCATGATTTTGGTGCCCATCATCATCTTTATCATGTCCCAGACCCAGATTCTTGAGACCATGGCCTCCTCGGGCATCAAGGAGTGAGCGCGATGAAGAACGCATGGCGGCCATTTGGCACAGGGAAAGCGCCCAGGGCATTTTGCGTGACGCTGGCCCTGCTGCTTGTCTTGCTCCCCGCGGTTTCCCTGGCGCAGGTGGGCTTTGAGAACCAATACACCTACACCTATGACTACTGGGGCGGCCCGGTGTCCTCGCCGGATGCCTACCGCGTCAAACTGGTGGTCGACAGCGCCAGCCTGGGCCTCACGAAGCCCATGGCAGTGCCCGGCAGCTTGTTTGTGCATGGCGACCGCCTGTATGTGGTGGACAGCGGCAATCACCGCATTCTGCAGCTGAAAAAAGCAGGCGATGCCTTTGCCCTGGAGCGCAGCATCGAAGGCTTCACCGACGGCAGCAGCGGGGGCACCTTCAGCAGCCCCGGGGATATCTTTGTCACCCAGCAGGGAGACTATTTCATCTGCGACACCGGCAATGAGCGCGTGCTGAAGCTGGACAAAGACCTCAACCTCCTGGGCACCATCACCAAGCCCCTGGATGAAACCTTTGACCAGCGCCTGGCCTTCATGCCCCTGCGCGTGGTGGCCGACACCACCGGGCGCGCCTTCGTGCTGGCCCGCAATGTCAACAAGGGCCTGGCCAAGTTTGAGGCTGATGGCAAGTTTACCGGCTTTATCGGCGCCATGCCGGTCAGCCGCTCCATCACCGACCAGATTTGGCGCTTGCTGTCCACCCGCGCCCAGCGCGAGCAGCAGGCCTCCCTGGTACCCACCGAGTTTGACAACATCTACATCGACAAAAAGGGCTTCATCTACTCCGTCACGACCACCTTTCAGGAGTATGACCTGCTGTGGGACAATGCCCGGCCCATCCGCAAGCTGAACACCGTGGGCACGGACATCCTGGTCAAAAACGGAGAATACCCGCCCATTGGCGAATTGACCTGGGGAACGGCCGCCGGCTACAGCGGTCCGGCGCGTTTTTCTGATATCACCGTCATGGATAACGAGGTCTACATCGCCCTGGACAAAATTCGCGGCCGTCTCTTTGCCTATGATGGCCAGGGCAGAAACCTCTGGATTTTTGGGGGTTCGGGCAACATGGCGGGCTATTTCCGCAACGCAGCCTCCATTGAGCACAGCGGCTACAACCTGCTGGTGCTGGACAGCCTGGAAGGCTCCATCACCCTCTTTGAGCCCACCGAGTACGGCCGGATGATTTACCAGGCCACCGAAGAATACCAGCGCGGGGAATACAGCCAGTCGGCAGACAGCTGGAACCAGGTGCTGCAGCTCAACGGCAATTACGAACTGGCTTACATCGGTGTGGGCCGCGCGCTGCTTCGTGAAGAGCGCTATAGTGAGGCCATGCAGTATTTCAAATTGGCTAACGACGAGGTCAACTACTCCAAGGCCTTCCAGGAGCACCGCAAGCTGTGGGTGGAGGACAACATCGCCTGGATTTTCGCCCTCCTGGTACTGGCGCTGGTGATACCCCTGGTTGTTGGCAGGATCAGAAAAATCAGAAGGGAGCTGCAGGAAGCATGAGCGGACTGAGCAGGGCGCTTTCAAAAGAGCGCTTGTTGAACCCGGCTTGGTGGCAGCGCACTATTTCAAGCCTGCGCTATGCCTTGCACGTGATTGTGCGGCCCTTTGACGGCTTCTGGGATTTAACACATGAAGGCCGGGGCAGCATGGCAGCGGCCAACACCATTGTGTTTTTGATGCTTTTGACAAGGGTCTTGCGCTTGCAGTACACCTCCTTCCTGTTTGTGCGCGTTTTGTGGGCGGAGGTCAATGTGTTCGTGGAGGTACTCTCCATCCTCCTGCCTATTCTGATTTGGTGCGTCGCCAACTGGAGCCTGACCACCCTGTTTGAAGGCAAGGGCAGGTTGCGTGACATCTACATGGGCACGGCCTACGCGCTGACGCCCTATGTCCTCATCCAACTGCCGCTGATTTTGTTGTCCAATGTGGTCACGGTGGAGGAAGGGGCCATCTACACAGTGCTGTCATCCATTTCCTTCATCTGGTGCGGTTTTTTGCTGGTAGTAGCCATGATGATGATTCATGACTATACCCTGGGCAAAACCGCTATCTTCATGATCATGTCCGTCTTTGGGATGCTGGTAATCATTTTTGTGCTGCTGCTGTTTTTTTCGCTGATTTCAGACGGCATCGCCTACTTTGTGTCCCTCTACCGGGAACTCTCCTTCCGCTTGTATTAGGAGGCATTGTGAGGAAAGCATCTGCCTGGAAAACCCTTGTCAAGCTGTTCATTGCGCTGCTGGTCATCGCCGGCATCGTGTACCTGGGCTTTGCGCTGTATGGGAAAAGCGACGCAACGGGGGAAGAGGACCCGGTGCAGATCGTCTTTTATGACGGGGAGGCGGGCAGCAAGCACACCCTGGAAAATGACCAGCTTCTGTTTGAAATGGACGGGGACACCACCCAGTTTGTGGTAAGCAATAAAGCAGATGGCAGCCAGTGGCGCTCCGTCCCTGAAGGGGCAGACCGGGATCCCCTGGCCTTGGCAGGCAGCAAAAACCTGCTGCAATCCACCCTGGCGCTGACCTATTCCACCACCAACGGCGTGCGCACCTTGTATGACAGCTTTGAGTACGCCATCAAAAACCAGATTTATACCATTCTTCAAGAGGATGACAGCATCCGGGTGAACTACACCCTGGGCAAGATCGCCCGCGTTCATATCATCCCCGAGGTTATCAGCCACGAGCGGATGAATGCCTACCTGGAAAAAATGAGCAAATCTGAGGGCCGTAAAATCAAGGATTCCTACCAAAGCCGCGATCCTGCCAAACTCAAGGAAGACCAGCTCAAGGAGCTGACGGAGCAATACCCCCTGCTGACTGAAGGCCCCATCTATGTTTTGCGCAACAACGTCAAGGATTTTTTGAAGGAAGAATTCCAGGAGCTGTTCGCAGGCGCGGGCTATACCTTCGAGGACTACACCAACGATCAGGCCGGCACCAAACAGGCCATGGGCACCCAGAATGCAGTTTTCAATGTGTCCGTGGTCTACCGCCTGGAAGGCCCGGACCTGGTGGTGGAGGTGCCGCTGGACAGCATCCGCTACGCCAAAGACCTGCCGCCCATTCGCCTCAACCTCCTGCCCAACTTTGGCGCTGGCGGCATGGAAGACACGGGCTATGTCCTTTTGCCCGAGGGCGGCGGCGGCATCATGCGCTTTAACAACGGGAAAACCGCGCAAAACGCCTATTTTGCCAATGTCTATGGCTGGGATTATGCCAGCCAGCGCGATGCGGTGGTGCACGAGACGGGGGTGCGCCTGCCGGTGTTTGGCCTCAGCCGCAATGGCAGCTCCTTCCTGTGCATGATGGAAGGCCAGGCTTCAAACGCCGCCATTTCCGCGGATGTATCGGGCAAGGGAAATAGCTACAACACCGCCTCTGTCACCTATAACCTTTTGCATTATGACGCCTTCAATGTCACCGACCGCACGACGGAAACCATCTACATGTTTGAGCAGTCTCTGCCCCAGGGGAAGATTGCCCAGCGCTACCGCTTCTTGGCAAGCGATGACCCCTTCACGCTGTCAAGCGCCTACCGTGACTACCTAAAGGCCGCCTATCCGGAATTTACGCAGGCGACCGAGCCGGGCCTGCCGCTGAGCATTGAAATTCTGGGCGCCATTGACAAGGTGCAGCAAAAGGGCGGCCTGCCCGTCTCTGTCCCTGTCAAGCTGACGGCTTACGATGAGGCGGCCAGGATGGTTGAAGAAGTGACCGCCGCACCCAACCTACGCACCCATGTGCGCCTGAGTGGCTGGATGAACGGCGGCATCCAGCAAACGCTGCTCAAGAACATCAAATTGGTCAACCAGCTGGGCAGCCAGGCGGACTTTGAACAGATGGTGAAGGATGTGGAGGGCACCGGGGCCAAACTGTACCTGGGCGGCCTCACCTCCTACGCCCTTGACAGCGGCATCGCTGAAGGCTTCCTGCCGCTAAGGGACGCGGCGCGCTTCACCACGCGCGAGCAGGCCAAGCTGTTTAATTATTCCTGGATTTGGTATGGCGCTTTGGACCTTGAGCAGGCGCATTACCTGCTCAAGCCCAGCCTGAGCGCACGGATGATGGACAACCTGATGGACAGTGCCAAGCTTTATGGTGTTTCCGGCATGGCCTTTGAGGATGTGGGCAGCCTGCTGTCAGCGGATTACAACCCCAAGGACAAGGTGGACCGTGATCAGGTGGCGCAGATGCAGACAGAGAGGCTTGCGGCTTACAAGGAGCAGGGCATGGGCAGCATCATCCGCGGAGGCAACCTGTACCTCCTGCCCCAGGTGGATTTGGTAACGGACATGGATTTGCGCGGCGTGCGCTACTTTGTGATGGATGAGACCTATCCCTTTGTCCAGATAGCCCTGCATGGCCTGGTGGACTACACCGGCCAGCCGCTCAATCTGACGGGTGATTGGGAGGAGGAGCTGTTGCTGAGCGCCCAGCGTGGGGCTGGCCTGTCCTTTGTGTTCATGCAGGAGGATCCGCGGGTTTTGCATGAGTCCAATTACTCCCAATACCACGGCGCCTCCTATGCGCCCTGGGCGGACCGCGCCAAGGACATCATCAGCGCGTACGCTGGCCAGTTGGGGCACACCTTCAACCAGCAGATCACCGGCTTTGAGCGCCTCAACCCCTCCCTGAGCGTCACCACCTATGAGGATGGGACAAGGGTGGCAGTCAATTCTGACCAAGATGATCAGCAGGTGTTTGGGCAGACAGTGCCGGGCAGAAGCTACGCAGTGCTTACGAATGGAGGCGGGCAATGAGCATTCAGAAAAAACGCGGGATGACCATCCGCACACGCCGTGCCATCACCGGCTACCTCTTCATCCTGCCCTTCCTCTTTGGCTTCCTGGTGTTCATGGTGCGCCCCATGGTCCAGTCCATCGCGATGAGCTTTACCAATGTCACCCTGTCCGCCAAGGACGGCGTCGTCCAGACCCCGGCTGGCTGGGCCAACTACATCTTCGCCTTCACCATTGATCCGGAGTTCAATCAGATGCTGGTTGATGAGATTGTGCGCATGGTGACCCACTCCCTGGCTACCATGGTGCTGGCCTTCATGATTGCACTGCTGCTCAACCAAAATTTCAAGGGCCGTGCCCTGGCGCGCGCCATCTTCTTCCTGCCGGTCATTTTATCCTCGGGCGTCCTGGTGGGCGTTGAAACCAACAACTCCCTCATCATCGGCATGAAGGAACTCATCACCCAGTCCAACAATTTGAACATCGGCAATGCCCTGTTTACGCTGCTTACGGCCTCTGGCATGGGTGAGCAGGCGCTGGAGGTGGTCTATGGCCTCATCACCTCGGTGTATGACATCGTGATGGCCTCAGGCATCCAGATTGTGGTCTTCCTCTCAGGGCTGCAGACCATCCCGCGCAGCATGTACGAGGCGGCCGAGATGGAAGGCTCCTCCGCCTGGGAGAGCTTCTGGATGGTCACCTTCCCCATCATATCGCCCTTGCTCATTGTCAACATGATTTATACCATCATCGACTTCTTCATGAAGACGGACAACCTCATCATGGAAAAAATCCGCGAGGAGATGTTCATCTCCCTCAACTATGGCTACAGCGCCGCGCTTTCCTGGATTTACTTCATGGTGGCCATCATGATGATTGGCATTTCTTCCCTCATCATCATCAAGGGGGTGAAGCGGTATGAGTAACAAAACAGTGGCAGTCCCCAAGGTGGCCGGCTTCTTTGAGCGCAACCGCAAGTCAGGCGGCCTGCTGCTGCGGCAATCCCTGCGCACCAAGGGCGGCGCCGTCATCCGCGCCTTGATGCTCTTTGGGCTGTGCTTCCTGATTCTGCAGCCGATTCTGGACAAGATTTCCGTCAGCCTGATGATGCAAAAGGACCTCTATGACACTACCATCGTGGTCATCCCGCGCAACCCGACGCTGGACAACTACACGCTGACCGCGGAGCTGTTGAACCTGAACAAATCCTTGTTCAACACCGCCCTGATTTCTCTGGTGACGGCGCTGATGCAGATCATCGCCTGCACCCTGGCGGGCTATGGCTTTGCCCGCTTTGATTTTCCGCTCAAGAAGGTCTGGTTTGCCTGCGTCATCCTGGTCATCATCATCCCGCCGCAGACCATCTCCTCCTCCCTGTACCTGCATTTTAGGTATTTTGACGTGCTGGGCATCTTCAAAAGCCTGACCGGCTCCACCATGAACCTCAAAGGCTCTTCCCTGCCCTATCTGATGCTGTCGGCCACCGCGATGGGGCTCAAAAACGGGCTGTACATCTTCATGGTGCGCCAGTACTTCAAATCCATCCCCCAGTCGCTGGAAGAAGCCGCCTATGTCGACGGCGCGTCCAGCCTGTCCACCTTCCTGCGCATCATGCTGCCCCAGGCGGTGCCCATCCTGGTTAGCTGCTTCCTGTTCGCCTTTGTCTGGCAGTGGACCGATGTCTTCTACACCCAGCTCTTCCTGCCCACCGCCAACACCCAGTACCTGTCCATGCGTCTGTCGGGCCTGGTGGACAGCCTGCGCACCTATGCCGCGACCCGGCTGGGCATGAACGTGCCGCCGGTGGGCTTCATCATGCAGATCATCTCCACCGGCGTGCTGATTGTCATCGCGCCCCTGCTGGTAATCTACCTCTTCGCCCAGCGCTGGTTCATGGAATCCATCAGCGCCACGGGTTTGAAGGACTAAGCTTTGGTATCTTCCCGCTTGAAGCGGGTGATAAAATAATAGGAGGAACGACAATGAAAAAGACCCTGGCAATGCTCCTGGTGCTGGTGATGGCCTTTGGCCTGCTGGCGGCAACTGCTGAAACCTATGAGTTCAGCACCGGCGAAACCGTCGAAATCCGCAAGGACAAAGACGGCAATACCCTGGATCTTGGCGGCATCGAAGTTATTATCGGTGACTGGTGGAGCGGTGAGCCCGCTGAGCCCCAGACTGCTGCTGAAGAAGCCACCGCGGAATACCGTGAATGGATTCAAGAGACCTACAACTTCAAAATCAAGCAGATTGCTGTGAGCTCCTGGGATCAAAACCCGCAATTCCTGGCGGACTTTGTGACCACCGGCGGCGAGGAGAACTACGTCCTCATCATGCGCCCGGACGTGCTGGCCACCCCCATGACCAATGGCTTCATGTATGACCTGGCCACCCTGGACGCCTTTGACTTCACGCAGGACAAGTGGAACAAGAGCGTGCAGGGCATGATGACCAAGGGCGAGGCCATCTACGGCATGAGCCCCAACGCCTCTGAACCCCGCGACGGCGTGTGGTTCAACAAGCGCCTGCTGGAAGAAGCCGGCATCGACCCGGAGAGCCTGTACGACATGCAGGCTGCCGGCACCTGGACCTGGCAGGCCTATGAAGACATCGCCAAGAAAATCACCCGTGACACCAACAACGACGGTGTGATTGACATTTATGCCACCGCCAGCCAGCAGGGCGGCGCCATCAACTCCGCCCTGGCCAGCAACGGCGCGGCCTTTGTCAAGATTGACGAAAACGGCAAGTACTACAACGCCACCGGTGAGGATGCCTTCCTGGAGGCCGCCAACTGGATCGTGGATATGTCCAAGACCTACGAAATGCCCCAGCCTGAAGGCGCCGAGTGGAACTGGACCTTCACCGCTTTCCTGAACGGCGATGTGGCCATGACCATCCACCAGGACTACTTCAAGGCCGACGTTGCCAACAACCTGAAAGACGAATATGGCTTTGTGATGTTCCCCGTGGGCCCCAGGGGCGACACCTACAAGAACGTCATCTCCGACAACACTTACGTGATCCCCGCCAACTACGACGCGGAGCGCGCCCAGAAGATCGCCTACGCCTTTGACCTATACACCGAGCCCACCCCTGGCTATGACGATCCGGACGCGTGGAAATCCAGCTACTACAACTTCTTCTCCGATGCCCGCAGCGTGGATGAGACCATCGAAATGATGCGCTCCCCTGAGCATGGTGTGACCTTCCTGAGTGACCTCATTCCTGGCTACAGCCTGGGTGAGCAGTTCTACTGGAACACCTACAACCGCGGTGGCTGGCGCACCGTGGCCGAGCAGCTGGAAGAATCCAAAAATGTCTGGCAGTCCTACCTGGATGCCGTCAACAACCAATAAGAACCAATTAGTTTGACTTGATTCCCGGCGGGATGGGGCTGTCCCCATCCCGCCCTCTTTGCAAAAACGCGCACAGGGAGGGCGGTGCTGATGGGCAAGAGAAGGCGAATACTCGCAATGATGCTGTTCCTTTTGATGGTGATTAGCCCGGCTGCCAGCCTGGCCAAGGAGGACATTGTGATTCCGGAATTCAACTACACGAAAAAACCGCTGCCCGACCTGCCCGCCTTCCAGTTTGTGGAGGATTTAAAGGCCGGTTGGAACCTGGGAAACACCTTTGACGCCAGCAACGCCAACCATGTCAAAAACGAGCTGGACTATGAATCCGCCTGGGTAGGGGTCAAGACCGACAAAAAGGTCTTTGAAGCACTGAAAAACGCCGGCTTTGGCGCGGTGCGCATCCCGGTCTCCTGGCACAACCATGTGTCCGGCGAAGACTTCACCATTTCCGCGCCCTGGCTGGCCCGAGTCAAAGAGGTGGTGGACCTGGCGCTGGACATGGGCCTGTACGTCATCCTCAACACCCACCACGACAATGAAAAGGGCTTCTACTACCCGGATGAGGCGCATTTTGAAACCTCCTCCAAGTACATCAAGGCCATCTGGAGCCAGGTGGCTCCGGTGTTTAAGGAGTATGACGAACGCCTGGTGCTGGAGAGCATGAACGAGCCCCGCCTGTCCGGCACGGACATTGAATGGTGGCTCAATCCAGAGGACCCGCGCAGCGCTGAAGCGGTCCAATGCATCAACAAGCTCAACCAGGTCTTTGTGGACACTGTGCGGGCTTCCGGCGGCTACAACGTCACGCGCTACCTGCTGGTGCCCGGCTATGCCGCCTCCGTCCAGGGCTGCATGCACCCGGAGTTTCAGATGCCCAGGGACGCGGACGGCGTGGAGCACAGCCTGCTGCTTTCTGTGCACGCCTATACGCCTTATGAGTTCGCCCTGCAGGCGCCGGGCGAGGGGGAGAAGCGGGACCGCTTTGAGGCTGACAACCCCTTGCACATCATGGAGATTGCCAGCTTCATGGACCAGGTCCACAACAAGTTCACCCCGCTGAACGTGCCGGTGGTGATCGGTGAATTTGGCGCCCGGGACAAGAACGGCAACCTGCAGTCCAGGGTGGACTTCACCGCGGCTTACGTGGCCCTGGCGCGCGCGCGCGGCATCACCTGCTTCTGGTGGGACAACCATGGCTTCCAGGGCGGCGGCGAGCTGTTTGGCCTGCTCAACCGCTACGACTTTGAATTCCGGCATCCCGAGATTGTGGAAGCCATGATTCGCAACGCGCGGTAGGGGGCAGGCTATGAAAAAATTCCTCTTGCTGCTGGTCTGCCTGGCTTTGATGCTAAGCGCTTTGGTCACCTTTGCTGAAGGAGAAGCCTACATGTCCATCTTTGACGCCAATTTTGACGGCTGGTACCCGCGCTCCACCGGTGGGGCAGAGCTCAACATTGTTGAGGGCAGCATAGAAATCACCGGGCGCGCCCAGGACTGGAACTCCCCCGGGCGGGACTTTTTGCTGGTGCCTGGCAGGGAGTATGAGCTTGGGGTGGAGGTGCTGCAGGATGAAGTGGCTTCCGCTACGTTCATGATCTCCGTGGCGCATACCGTGAACGGCCAGGAAAGCTATGAGAACCTGGCGCGCGCGGACGCCAAAAAAGGCGAATGGACCAAGCTTGCCGGCTCCTACACCGCGGGCATGTTTGACAAGTTTGTGCTCTACGTGGAAACCCTGGGCGCGCCCACCTTGAGTTTCCGCATCCGCAACTTCTCCGCCCTGTCGGTGAAGGCGGATTATGAAGCGGACCTCCCAATTCTGAAGGACCTGTATGCGCCCTACTTCGACTTTGGCTGCGCGGTCACCTTCAAGGAGGCCATCAACAAGGAACTGATGGACTTCTACGCCAGCCAGTTCAACATCATGACCCACGGCAATGAATTAAAGCCCGACTCCGTGCTGGACGTGGCGGCCTCCGCCCTCTTGGCCAAGGACGACCCTACCGCGGTGGCCATCACCTTCCGCGCGGCCCAGCCCTTGTTGGACTACGCCAAGGAAAACGGCATCAAGGTGCATGGCCATGTGCTGCTGTGGCACAACCAGACGCCGGAGGCCTTCTTCCGTGAAAACTACAGCCGCACCGGCCCCTATGTCAGCAGAGAAGTGATGCTCAAGCGCATGGAGAACTACATCAAGCAGGTGCTGGAGGAGAGCGAAAAGCAGTACCCCGGGCTGATTGTCTCCTGGGACGTGGTGAACGAGGCCATCGACGACAGCAATGGCGGCTTGCGCCAGAGCAACTGGACAAAGGTGGTCGGGGAGGACTTCATCCTCCAGGCCTTCCGCTTCGCGCGGCAGTACGCCAAAGAAGGCGTGCAGCTGTACTACAACGACTACTCCACCCCCTACCAGCCCAAGCTGAACGGCATCCTGAAGCTGTTGACGGCGCTCAAGGAAGAAGGCACCATCGACGGCCACGGCTTCCAGTGCCATTACCACCTGCATACCCCCTCCATGAGGCAGTTGCAGGAGGCCATGGACAAGGTGGTCGCCCTGGGGCTGCGCCTGCGCATGAGCGAACTGGACATCCTGGTGGACGCCGCCACGGATGAAAACTACCAGCGCCAGGCCAACCGCTACGGCCAGATTCTGACCTTGTTCCGCGAATACGCCGAGCACATCGATGCCGTCCACACCTGGGGCGTGACCGACAACCTCAGCTGGAAGGCCAGCCAGTATCCCCTGCTGTTTGACGGCAAGGGCCAGGCCAAGCCGGCATTCTTCGCCATCACAGACCCGTTGACGAAGTAATCTGCTACAAACCTACAGGACGCGAGCCAGTTAGCCCGCGTTCTTTTTTTGGTTGCCCGAAAGCATGAAATCCCAGCCTCGCTGCGTTTTTATTGTAGAAAAACCTGAAAGGACCGCCGCTGATGAAGCCCAGAAAGCTCCTCTTGACGCTTGTATGCCTGCAGATTCTCCTGCTCCCGTCCGCGTTGTTCACGGCCTCCGGCGCGAGCGTGGATGACGCGCCGCACCTGGACCTGCCTTTTGAGGTGGTGGACAGCCCCTACAAGCCCGGGGAGACCTGGGGCCCTGTCATCCTGCGGATTACCGCGCCCAACGGCCAGCGGCTGCATTATGTCTCTGATCTGCCAAAGCCTGTGGTGCAGCGGATGGACGCCAATTTTGATGGCGTGGATGACTTGGCCGTGATGGTGTCCTCCGGGGCCACCAATTCGGTCTACCGCCTGTTCATCCTGCAGGGGGATCAGTATGTGGCGGTGGATGACGGCCAGGAGGAGGGGCTGTTCAACCTTGTGCTGCACCCGCAGTACAAACTGGTGGAGTCCCAGGGCACCAGCGGCCTGGCCGGGGCCTTGCATGAAAAACTGCTGATGAAATGGGAGGACAACCGCCTGGTGCCCCTGCGCCGCGCCTTTTGTGGAAACCTGGAGACCTCAACCTTTGAGAACGATCAGTATACCGTCACCACCTGGTACAATGTGCTGCACGCCAGGGTGGTGGATTATTCCAGGGGTTTGTTCGAGGACCCTGTCACGCTGTTTGATGAAACCTTTGACATGGATGTACAGGGAATGGAAGACAAATACCTGAATTTTTATCAACGTGAACAGGCCGCCCTGTGGCAGGGCTTGCGCTGAAGGTAAAGGATTGGAGCAATGAAATGAAACGACAAATCACGGGTTTTTTGCTGGCTTTGATTTTCCTTGTTCTGCCACTTGTGTCGCTGGCCTGGGGGCCGGAACGCTTCTACGATTCACTGGAAGAATTGCCCCCGGAAGTCCGGGACGCCCTGCATTCCCGCATGCAGCCGGGGGAAACCTTCCTGACAGCGCATCTGAATGGCTCCATACCGGTGTTGACTGACATGCCCGACGGCCGGCGAAAGCTCTACATCTTTGAAGACGGCGGCCCAAACTTCGCCCTCATCTTTGAACGCCATGCCCTGCCGGTATACCGGGGCATCAAGCCCGGCATCCTAAGCGATGCAGACAGCATCACCTTGAAATACGGCGATGAAGCCTACTTCACCTTTCAAAACTTTGGCTTGGACTGGCTCTTGGGCTTTGTTCACAACCAGGATCAATTCACTGTCAAAGCCCTGATGATAGAATTGCATAATGAAGGCGACCAGGCCGCAGCAATTGATCAGCTTCCTGACTACGGCCTGTATACCGCTCAGCGCAGCCTGCACACCATCACCGAAGCGGACCTGCCCATTTCCTACCGGCATGCCCTGAGCAACCTGGACCCTGCGGCCCTCGCTGTGGTTAGCAACCCCAACCCCTCGGACCGCTTGCACCTGCGCGCCAAGCCCGACCGGGAGGCCGACTCCCTGGGCAAGTTCTATTCCGGCACGCCGGTTGTGATACAGTCCATCCAGGGTGACTGGGCGTATGTTCGCATTGGCCGCCTGGATGGCTACATGATGAGAAAATTCCTGGCCTTTAACGAACAAATGATAAGGGTCAAACCCGCCTTTCTGGACTGGCGTCCCAGGGAGGATGCCCTGCCCATCACGCCCTATACCCGGCCGGATACAAAAAGCCCCATCCTGGGGCTTGAATGGGGAAGTTTCTGGGCTGCCACCATCATCGGCGTGGTGGGGGAGAATTGGCTCATCCTGATGAACGACGCCGGCAACGTCTGCTATGTCCTGCGGGAGACCTTTTCACCCGGAAACGGCTAGTATATACCTAACTCAATCATAAACACTTTGATGTGATGGTCTTTTTACGCCTCCGCTTTGCCTTTTTCGCTCGACGTAGGCTACGGCTACGACTCGCTCTTTCGGCTTCGCGGAGCCATCAAAAATCCACACCCCATCTTTGTGTTTCATCTTTCGTTAGGTATGTTGTTTTCGCTTTAATCTACGCATGAGCACCTCCGGCCGGGCGATGCTAAAGCCAAAGAAGCCCTCGGGTTTGGTCAGCCCCACGTATTCCCCGTGGCAGTAAGCCACCAGGTCGGCTTTGACAAAATCAATCTTGCCCTTCTTGTCCACCAGGTCCTCCCGGATGCCCATGCCCACAATCTCGCCCAAATACATGGTGTGTGACCCCAGGTCCGCCATGTTTTTCACTTTGCAGGCCAGATAAGCCGGGCTTTGCAGTATGGCGGGCGCCGCGCTCATGCCCTGGGCGCTCACGGCGTCCAATCCCGTTTCCAAAAACTTGTCCACGTCCCGCCCGGAGCGCACCCCGCAAAAATCGCAGGCCTTCATCATCTCCCGGCTGACCAGGTTGACGACGAACTCACCCGATTCCCGGATGACATCATAGGAATACCGCTGCGGCCGGATGGAGATGGACACCATGGGCGGGTCGGAATTGACCGTGCCCACCCAAGCCAGGGTGATGATGTTGGGTTTTGTGTTCTCACCGGCGCAGCTCACCATCACCACCGCGGTGGGGGACAGCAGGGTGCCGGGCTTAAAGTTGATATGGCTCATTGTCTTATTCCGCCCGCGCTTCGATGCCTTTTAACACCTCAGGCTCCTTGATGTCCCGGGTCTTGGTGAACATCACGCGCGTCAAGATGGCGCCGGAGCGGTAGGCGATACTGATAAAGGGCACGTCCTGGGTGTACAGCGCCTGGATTTCATACAGCTTGTTCTGATAGGCCTCTTTGGTCACCGCCTTGCGCAGGTCCGTAAACAGCTTGTCCATGTCCTTGGAATTGTAACGCGTGTAGTTGCCGGTGTTGCC